>JAJAYT010000237.1 GCA_026786085.1 Microcoleus sp. CAN_BIN18
CCAAACCGATGACTTTTGGCTGGTACTTTTGGAGTTTTGTCAAGGTTTGGGCGATCGCGCCATCGGAAACCGGAAATCTCCCCAAAGCTTGAATATCCGCCTCAGAAATTCCCACGATCAGCAGTCGCGGATCGGGGCCAGCATCCGGCTGCAAGCGCACTAACGAGTCAAAACTGCCCAATTCCCAGCTTTGCAGCCATCCCAACCGCTGAACTCCCAGATTCAGCAGCGTTACAGTCGCGCCCGCCAACAAAGCAGGCAAAATCCTGACCCGCCGGCCTGGAAAACTCAAGTTGAGGCCAGTGGCGACAGACAGTACAGAACGAAAATTTCGAGAGAATTTGGCAGTCACAGAAAAAATATATGGGTGCAAATTCGCTTCTGACAAGTCGGTTCTTACAGAATTGAGCTTATTATGATATTGAATGTAATTTTTTCAGAACTTGTACCGAAACCGAGTTTATTTAAGTTAATTACTCGATTTTGTCAAGTATTTCTGGATGGGAAACCGGTTTGTTGAAGATTTGCCGACAAGTCGTGTTTTTTATTAGCCTGTTTCCCCAAATTACCAGAAGCGTTAAAATTTAGTCGATCGAACTTTCAGGATATTTTTGAGATTATGGCGAATCAACTTCCGATTCCGGTGATTGTTAACGGTGCTGGCGGCAAGATGGGCCGCGAAGTAATTAAGGCGATCGCAAGTGCTGATGATATGACTTTATTTGGGGCTGTAGACCGCTCTCCTGAGTGCCTCCACGTCGATGCGGGGGAATTAGCCGGATGCGGCCCGTTAGAAGTTCCAGTGACTGACGACTTGCAAGGAATGCTGGTATTGGCTGCTCAGGAAAAGCAGTTAGGCGTGATGGTAGATTTTACGCACCCGAAGTCGGTTTATGAAAATGTGCGATCGGCGATAGCTTATGGTATACGGCCGGTAGTCGGCACTACCGGATTGAGCAGCAAGCAAATTGAAAACTTAGCTGAATTCGCGGACAAAGCCAGCATCGGCTGTTTGATTATACCCAATTTCTCGATCGGCATGGTTTTGTTGCAACAAGCTGCCGTCACGGCATCTCAGTATTTTGAACACGTAGAAATTATCGAGCTGCACCACAATCAAAAAGCCGACGCTCCCAGCGGCACCGCGATTCAAACTGCCCAAATGTTAGCAGAAATGGGAAAAACTTTCAATATACCAGAAGTTGAGGAAACCGAAAAATTAGCTGGAGCTCGCGGCTCGGTGGCGGATGAAGGGATTCGCATTCACAGCATCCGTTTACCCGGTTTAATTGCCCACCAAGAGGTAATTTTTGGTGGCGCAGGTCAAGTTTATACTTTAAGACACGATACGAGCGATCGCGCTTGTTATATGCCGGGAGTTCTGTTATCTATACGGAAAGTGCTGGAATTGCGATCGCTCGTTTACGGATTGGAAAAAATCTTGTAGTTAGTTGATAGTTATTCTACTCGTTCTACTCGTTACCAGGCTCTGCCCGGTAACGCAGATCCAGAGGCTCTGCCTCGACACTACTCGTTACCTACTCGTTACCTACTCGTTACCAGTTATTCTAGGATGTATCAAGGCAGAATGTATTAACAACAAACCAATAAATTTCCTGGCGGTAAAAAGTATAAAAAATAAATACTGCGATTGCTTCGTTCCTCGCAATGACAACCTTAAGTAAACCGTATTGCTTGATAGCCCTCGTCCCTCTTCCTTCTTCCTTCTTCCTTCTTCCTTCTTCCTTCTTCCTTCTTCCTTATTCCTATGCTAATTCCCCTAACCCAAGAAACCTTCAAAGAACTAATTCCCGCCGTCGCCACCGGAGCACAATACAAATATATGTGGGGAAAACCGCCAGATTTCTTAAGGCGAATGTTAGTCTCTGCGGTAATTTTAGTTTTCGTGTTGGTAGTCTACAACTTCGCAGGTTCAGATGTAGGGCCTCTAATTTTAATTACCGGATTGATGGCCGGTTTGTACTGGCTATGGGGCCCGATTTTGTGGGCTAGTTTGCGGAACGCAGAATGCCGCAAATATAAATATTGCGGTTTTTGGCAAGGACGAGTTTTGGATATTTATATCACCGATGAAGTCACAAGTCAAGAGGAAACAGTTAATCAAAAAGGACAATTAGTAATTGTTGATAACTTAGAACCGCGAATAAACTTAGAAGTTGGCGATAAAACGGGATTTACTACTACAATTAAAGCTCCTTTGCAGAAAAATCACCAGGGAATTGTCCCCGGCCAAGCTGCTTTAATGTTAATCATGTCAAATCAAGAAGATTTGGGCAGAATTGCCAAAGTTTCAGATATTTACATTCCCAGCCGCGAGGTGTGGGTGAGCGATTATCCTTATTTACGCAAAGATTTGTTTGTCGAAATGAGTCAGCAAATTAAAAAAGGTAGACAGAAAAAAGGGCGGGATACTGATAATCAAAGCAGAGATGTAAAAAGACGAACCGCCGATTACTAAACAAGAAACCGGGTTTTTTCCGAAATACTTGCAAATAATCCTAAATCCCCATAAAAACCCGGTTTCTCCAAACCCCAGCCACTCACCCAGAAACCGGGTTTTTCTCCCAAATACTCAGCAAACAATCCTAAATCCCCATAAAAACCCGGTTTCTCCAAACCCAGCCACCCACCCAGAAACCGGGTTTTTCTCCCAAATACTTGCAAATAATCCTAAATCCCCATAAAAACCCGGTTTCTCCAACCCCAGCCACCCACCCAGAAACCCCTTGCATTCCCCCCACAAAAAAGGTAAAATCCAACAAACATGGGTAGCCGAAAAATGAACCAACCACTGCGCCAAGCCTATCTCACCCTAATTGAAACTCTCCTCACCTCTCCCAGCGAAGAACAAACCGCCATCCTGCAAGCCAATGTAGAATTATTAGACGATGAATTTGCCCAATATTTGCGAGAGTGGGCAACAGAAACACTGCCCAACTTGGATGCAGACAAAGCAGAAACTCGTGCCAATATTTTATACAATTTAAATGTAAAAATTTCAAGTCTTCAGCAAGGC
>JAJAYT010000238.1 GCA_026786085.1 Microcoleus sp. CAN_BIN18
AACTTAAACATTGAAAAAATAGTCCAGCATATAGCCAGCAAAGGTTTCGGAGACTCGACTATATCTAAAACTGTCCGAAGTATTGAAATAATACCATTTAGAAAAAATGTTGCAACAATAAAATTGTTGGGCGGAGTGAAACGGAGGGTTGTTTTGTTCACCAAATGTGTAAGGTGCGTCGCTATTAGATTTTCACTTTTTTTTAGAGATTGTCGATGGCGACACACCCTACATATACTGTTGCATTAATTTGGGAAATTGGTATAAGTTGAATTGAAACCACAAAAATAAAACCCGCCGATGCGGGTTTCATCTTAAAGCTAATTGTTAATAGCTGAGGGTTTCAACTACTTCTTAGGAGCATGAGCCTCTTTAGCAGTAGCGGGATGGGCCGCAGTGCTAGTTTTCAAAAGTACGATCGCCTGCGCGTAAACAGGATCGTCTTTAGTAGCAACCAACATCGGTTTGTTGGCTAATTTCAGCTTTTGTTCGTCCGTTACTACGACTTTGACATCGGGAGTAACGCCCTTGTGGCTGATATCAGTACCGTTGGGAGTATAGTAGTGAGCGATCGTCACTGCTAAGCCCGAACCATCAGACAAAGAATGCACCGACTGCACCATAGCTTTGCCAAAAGTTTGGCTGCCCATCACAGTTGCGCGCTTGTTGTCCTTGAGAGCACCGGCTAAAATCTCGCTGGCGCTGGCAGAATTGTCGTCCACAAGCACCACCAGAGGCTTGTTAGTGATGGCAGTGCGGTTTGTCTGCATTTCCTGAGAATCGCCCGCTCGATCGACTGTGCGGACGATCGCCCCAGTATCCATCCACATCCGGGCGATATCAATGCTCACCCGCAACAGCCCGCCGGGATTGCCGCGCAAATCTAAAACAAAAGCATCAGCTTTTTGAGCCGAGAGCTTTTTAATTGCCACCTCCATTTGTTCGCCCGCGTGGGAGCTAAACTCTTGCAAACGGATGTAACCAACTTTCTTACCCGCTTCATCCTTGAGGCTGTAGCGAACCGCTGCTACCTCAATTTTTGCCCTAGTCAGAGTGAGCTCAAACTCGCTTTTGCCGCTACGAGCAATCCGCAGCGTGACTTTTGTACCTTCAGCGCCCCGGATTATTTGAGCAGCATCGGCGACAGTCATGCCTTTGGTAGCTTTACCATCAATCACCAAAATCGTATCGCCCGCTTGAATCCCTGCCTTCAGCGCCGGGGAATTGTCCATCGGCTCGACTACAGTAATCGCTTTCGTTTTCTCATCTTGTTCGAGCCGCATCCCCACCCCTGTCAGTTCCCCGGAGGTTTGACTCGTCAGCGCTTCGTACTGCTTCGGGTCCATGAAGCGCGTATACGGGTCTTGTAATTTCTCCAGGGCTTTGCGGAGGGCGGTGTAAGCAGCTTCGCGAGAGGTATAATCTTTGTTCAGCAACTCTTGGCGAGCGATTTGCCAGTCAGTCTTGTTAAAGCTGCCATCGACATACTCTCGGTTCACAATCTGCCAAGCTTCGTCTAAGACAGCTTTGGGGCTATCTTGAAGCTCGGCGCGGACTGATTGACTCAGCCCGGGAACGAGTAAAGATATCGAAGCGGTTGTTGCCATCGCCCCACTGAACAGGGCTAACTGTAACTTAGAAAAGCGTCTGCGGGCTTGATTCATTGAATTTTACTCAATTCGATTGTAGATTTTTGATTTTTTGATTTGAGATTGCTAAAAAAATCTCAAATTACTACTTAAACTATGTTGTGGAGACTCCACCATCCCTTTGGATAGTTTAACGAGATTCATAGCCGATCGCCAACCAATCATTACTGTATTTTAATAAACTTAATTTTAAACTTGGATTTGAAGGTGCCGTGGAAGCTAAAATCGAACAATTTTCGCGTAAGTGGTTGAGCCTGCTCGTTAATGGAGCGATCGGCTCCGCAGCGCTGGCGGGTGTCGTTACCATGCAGTCGATCGCCCAATTGGGCGGAATGCCCCCAGTGAGCGTTCAGGAGGTGCAAAAGCCGCTCTCTGCAATGTCTGTCGCCATTGTCAAGCAAGAAGTCCAGCAAGAAGCCCTGCGGCTGAAAATGCTCAAAAGTATCCCTAGTTTTGGGTTTGACAACTTAATTGCCGATTGGACATTTATGAAATTTTTGCAGTATTTTGGCGATGATGAAGCGCGAAATGTGACGGGCTACAATCTTAGCGCCGATTATTTTGACATAGTGACGCGGCGCGACCCCCGGTGGGTGGAAATTTACCCATTTCTGTCTGTTGCTGTTTCGTTTTACCAAGCGAAACCCGAAATCGCCGTGCAGTTTATGGAGCGCGGTACAAACGTCCTTTCGCCGCAGATTGACCCGCAAGCGTGGAGGGTGTGGCGCAATAAAGGCCTGGACGAGTTGCTGCTGCTGGGTGACACTACCGCGTCAGCTCGATCGCACGAAATGGCCGCTGAGTGGGTGGAAAAAACTCCGTCAGGGCCAAAATTGGCACCGACATTTCGAGCAACTGCTGATTTTTTGCGCCGAGATCCCGATAGTGTCCCCGTGCGGTTTGCTGCTTGGAGCACGATTTATTATCAAACAACTGATAAGTTGGTGCGACTGAGGGCGAAACAAGCTCTTGTCAAATTGGGAGCTGTGGTGCAAAAGGATAAGGATGGAAATGAAACTTTTATTTTGCCGGCTCGAAAGTAGTTGACGGTTAACGGTTGACAGTTCACTGTTGACTGTTGACTGCAATTCCCCAATTCTTCAATTCTTCAATCCAAAATCCAAAATCCTTTGACTCCAATTCCCCAATTCTTCAATCCAAAATCTAAAATCGAAAATCCTGTTGACTGAGTTCCCGCCACTCACCGGGTTGGAGGCCTTCGAGACTCAAATGCCCGATCGCACTTCTGACCAGCCGCAGCGTCGGAAATCCTACTGCGGCGGTCATCCGGCGGACTTGGCGGTTGCGGCCTTCTGTGAGAGTCATTTCCAGCCAGGCTGTCGGTATGTGTTTGCGAAATCGAATCGGCGGTTCCCGTGGTGGTAAGGTCGGTTCTGCTGATAATAATTGCACTTTTGCCGATCGAGTCCGATAATCTTGAATTGTGACACCAGTCTGCAAAGTGGCGATCGCACCAGCATCAGGAATCCCTTCAACTTGCACCCAATAAGTACGAGGATGAGCGAATTTCGGGTCACTGAGGCGATGCTGCATTTGTCCATCATCAGTTAACAGCAAAAGTCCTTCACTATCGCGATCGAGCCTTCCCACCGCATAAACATCAGGAATCGGAATATAGTCTTTAAGGGTACTCCGTTTAGTCTCACTGGAATTATCAGTGAACTGAGTTAAAACATCATAGGGTTTGTAAAATAGAATGTAACGATAAGGCATGACCAATTAACGATTAAAAATGTACAAACAGTGCGAGCATAAACAATATAAATCCGTAAAAAACCACTTTCTATCTCTCTTGTCTCCCTTCTCTGCGCCCTCTGCGCCCTCTGCGGTTAAAAAAAATCTTATTAACCAACGATTCAAACCAGCTATAAAATCTTCTGCCTTTAACAGCCTCGCAAATCTCAACTACCCAACTTTACCATGCCCGAAGCCACACACCGCATTTGCATCGTCCTAGGAACTCGCCCGGAAGCAATTAAACTAGCCCCAGTAATTCAACAGTTCAAAAAATCACCCAACTTTGACACCCAAGTAATATTAACCGGTCAGCACCGGGAAATGGTCGAGCAAGTGATGCGGATGTTTGATCTAAAAGCCGATCGCGATTTAGCCATTATGCAGCACCAGCAAACCTTGACAGACATTACCTGTCGGAGTTTGCAAGGTTTAGAAGATTTGTTCAAAGAATTACAGCCAAAAATTGTCCTAGTACAAGGCGACACCACCACAGCCTTTGCCGCTGCTTTAGCTGCATTTTACCAGAAAATACCGGTCGGTCACGTAGAAGCCGGTTTGCGAACTGATGATATGTTCAATCCCTATCCCGAAGAGGCTAACAGGCGGTTGATTTCGCAGCTCACACGGCTGCATTTTGCCCCGACAACGCTGGCTGCGGAGAATTTAGGGCGATCGGGCGTTTTGGGAGAAATTCACCGTACAGGCAACACAGTAATCGACGCTTTGCTTTCCGTCGCCAAACGCGAACCAGAATGCAACATTCCCAATTTAGATTGGAACAAATATCGCACCATCTTAGCAACAGTGCACCGTCGCGAAAATTGGGGAGATCCGTTACTAGGAATTGCCCGCGCCTTTCTCCAAATATTAGATAAATTTCCCGATACAGCCTTGCTGTTACCACTGCACAAAAATCCCACTGTCCGAGAACCTTTACAAGCTCTTTTGGGCGACCATCCGAGAGTCTTTTTAACAGAACCATTGGATTACGCGGAATTAGTAGGAGCAATGCAGAGATGTCATTTAATTTTAACAGATTCCGGCGGCTTGCAAGAAGAAGCACCTAGTTTAGGTAAGCCAGTTTTAGTATTGCGAGAAACCACAGAAAGACCAGAAGCAATTTCCGCCGGAACCGCTAAGCTTGTCGGTACAAATTCTGATACAATTACAGCAGCAGCCACAGAATTGCTGAGTGATTCCGCAGCTTACGACGCAATGGCAATGGCAATTAATCCCTTTGGAGACGGTTTGGCGGCGGCACGGATTTTGAAGATTGTTGAAGAGTATTTTAGTTAAGGTGGTGTTAGAGATTGTTGACGGTTGACGGTTGACTGTTGACTGTTCACTATACGGTTGTTTCGGAATGATTTAACCACAGAAACCGCAGAGATCACAGAGTTAGAGAAGAGAGATAAATAATTGCTCTACCAACGGATTTGATATTACCCATATTTTGGGGGTAGGGACACGGCATTGCCGTGTCCTCTGTTGCTGATAATGTTTGCCTTGTCAGTTCAACATTTTAAGGAGAGGGAATTTGTGGCTGAAAATTGCTACTGCCTTTATAACGGGATAAAAGAGCAAGTTTTTCCAAAGATTGTCTGCCGGTGTAATATTTTCCCCGAATTTCCCAAGTGGGATAAGCTTGAATTTTAGCAGCTTTGCACAAATCCGGTTGAGCATCTTTGCCTCTGGGATCGCACTCAATGTAAGTAATCGCGGTAAATGCTTCTTTTCCGAAAAGTTCTTGTTGCGTGTGACAGTGAGGACACCAATAAGCACCGTACATTTTAGCTTTGATAGTCTGCAAATGGGTTGCTAAAGCTATTTGATCCGGCACGGATTCGCTAGTAATCGGCGGCGCTTCTTGTTCGGTGACAGGCAATTTGACAGGAGCAGGAGGCGGAGGAGGAGGGAGGGTTTGTGCTAAAGTTTGAGTGGATTGGTTGCTGAAGCTTAACTGTGCAATTCCTCCGTCTGCTTTGGTACTGCCGACAATCCCCAGAGTTAGGAAAATTGCGATCGCACAAAAGTTGAATTTGCTTACTTTCATCTTGAATTTCATCTGGGATTTGCTATAATTTTACCAGTTTGGGCGATCGCTTCTGCAATATCGCAATATTGACGGAATATCAAGTATATGCTATCTTATCAAAAAATAAGTGGTAGATAAAATGAAGAAGATACAGACTTGTAAGAGTTGATGGAGTATTGATATTATGAAGCGATCGCACTTTTGATTATAAAACGAGCGGTCGCGTTTCCCATCCTCTTAAAAAAATAATGCTTCTGAGACTTGACAAAAAATGGCAAAATCTGCCATATTAGAAATAACGAGTTAAATGAGGTAAGTAATACCCGTGACAAGCATGAATATTTCTCTACCTGACTCAATGCGAACTTATATAGAAGCACAGGTAACACAAGGTGGTTATAGTACAGCTAGCGAGTATTTCCGCGAGTTAATTCGCCAAGACCAAAAACGCAAAGCTTCAGAACGTTTGGAAGCGATGTTATTAGAGGGTTTGGAATCGGGAAATCCTACAGCGATGACTGAGGAAAATTGGATGGAGATTCGTCAAGCTGTGCGAGCGCGTATTTCTGAGAATCAGGGGTTGCAGGGAGAAAAATGACCTCGATCCAAAAACGTCCGCAAGTTATCCGTGACTTGATTGAATTAGCAACTTACATTGCGGAAGATAATATGGATGCTTCCGATCGCTTTCTTGTCTCAGCCGAAGAAACCTTTAAACAATTAGCCCAAACGCCAAAAATGGGAAAACGCTGTCAATTTTCTCATCCTAATTTAATCGATGTGCGACAACAAGCTATTAAAGGTTTTAGAAGACATCTAATTTTCTACCGTCTCATAGACTCAGGGGTGGAAATTTTGCGCGTGATTCACGGGGCACGGGACATCGAAGATATTTTTGATAATGTTGATGAGAATGAATAAATCTTTACTCTTGAGGTAAGGTGGTGATGCTGTCGGATCTACCCATAATTCTGTGAAGTCCCAGTTATCGGCTAGGTTTGGTTCTGGGGATGACATGATATTTATCTCCTTTAAAAATATCTCGCCTCCTATTTCCTTTGCGGAGATTCTACCAGTTCTGATTCCTGAAGACGTTGCGATAATAGGCAATCTTCAAAGCTGAAAGCTTCTGAGTCTAGAAAACTAGCGATCGCCATTTCGATCGCAGATTCCAGAGAGCATTCTAGTTGCGTAGCTTTTTCCATCAGGGCGATTTTCACATAGTCAGGCAAATGGGTCATTAGCGAATGAATAGCTTCTGGTGGCAAGTGTTGGATGTTGAGGGTATGATTCATTGTTCTCTGGGAATTTTAACGTTGTAGGGAGGATGTGCAGCTTGAAGGATGAGGGTTTCTAATTCATATAATAACCCTGGTTTTTGCCATTGGTTGAGGGTAATGAAGGCGATGCTCACATCATCTGGATCGTAGCGATCGAGCCAGCCCCAGAGGAAGGCTTTGTGACCGCCTCGCAGTCGATCGCGGAGGTTCTTGGCTTTGCCGATGTAGAGCAATCCTTCAATGCGATGTCGAAAGGCGTACAAACCAACTTTAGCAGGAATGGTGTCGAAGTCGCGGCTGAGGGGATGGCACCGATCGAAGGGGGTAAAGGCGAGATTATCGAGAATTTGGCGGGCTTCTTGCTGGATGGGGTTGGTCATGGAAATTGGGAGATGGAAGCGGTTATTCCATCCTACAAGCAGAAGCGATCGCCCTTTTAATCAATCCCATAAAAGGCGATCGCGAAATCATTCCAAATAGCGAGATCCTTTCTGAATCTGGGAGAGAAAGGGATCTCGCTCTTTTTTAACCGCAGATTAACGCAGATTAACGCGGATGTAAGAAGGGCGATCGCTCGTTTGATGAATGATGGGATCGGCTTTCTTAATTCCCTAAAACTGCTATCCTATAAACCCTCTTTCCCGTTGGATTGAATATTTTGCTGTTGCTGAATCTGCCGACTTGATACATCTGTTTGCCAATAAAATCTTTGTTTTTCAAAGATATAAACTTGGGGAATAGCCGTAATCAATGCGATTATGAACCCGGCAATCAACAGAATTCGGTCAATTTTTTGTCCTGTCATATATTTTTTTTACACGAGATGTTTTAGATCGATCGAGTTTAGAGTGCCGTACTTGGGACGGGAGTGGGCTGCTGGTTGGGTTGTGTCCTCATAAATTGAACAATAAAAATCCCAGCAACAGTGACAATTCCTAAGCCAACTAAACCTATTAACAATTTTTTGATGCGTGGTGAGTTGAGTGAAGGCCAGCGTGGAGGAAGGGAAACAATTGTCGGCAAGGTTGACGATACTACTAGAGGCGCGATCGCACTTAAAGCTTCATCTGCTGACTGGTAGCGCTGTTGCCATTGGTATCGCACCATTTTATCTAAAATATCTGCTAATTTGGGGCTGACGGATACTCGTTCCCTCCACACAACTTCTAGGGTATTCGGATCTTTTGGCAACTGGTGAGGAAATACCCCCGTCAGTGCTTGGATAGCCGTCATTCCGACTGCATAGATATCGCTGCACAATTTGGGATGCCCATTTTCTTGTTCGTTAGGCATATATCCCTCAGTGCCAATCGGAACTGTCTGCGGTTGCCCTTGAGAATATTTCAGTTGGCTGCCGATTTGTTTGACTGCCCCAAAGTCAATCAAGACAATCCTACCATCTGAATCACGTCGCATTAAGTTAGAGGGCTTGATATCGCGATGGATGATATTTTGTTGATGGACTGATTGCAATACTTCTAAAATATCATATAACAGTTGAATGACTTCATTTTCACTGAGCTGAACTCCCTGCGCTCCCCTTTGGTGAGGAGGGTTGAGTTCGTAACTCAAATCGTGTCCTGCAATTAACTCTTGGACGAGATAAAATTCTTGATTTTCCTCGAAGTGAGCGAATAACTGCGGAATGTGATCGTGGCCACCTAACTTGTACAGGTGTTAAGGTTCGCTTTAAAACAGGCGTTTGGCTTCTTGCAGCAAGAAGGGATCATTGGACTGGGGCTTGAATCTCTTAACCACGCGCGGGGGCTTGTCGGGTAGATATTCGTCCTGTGCTAAGTAGGTCTCGCCAAATGCACCGTGACCCAATAAGCTGATTATGTAGTAATGTCCGCCAATAGTTTGGCCAATAATCATTTTGTTGTGATAATATTTTTGATAATTATCAAACACTCGGATCGGATTCGGCGTACTTCTCTGAACCGTCGGGGAAGCAGCTTCATTAAAACTCAATAACTGCAATAAAGGCAATGACTACAAAATCGCTCGCAGATTACGATCGGGCTATTCAACTTAATCCCAACTATGCTATTGCCTACAACGATCGGGGTAATGCCAAATGTGCCCTAGGGAAAAACCAAGATGCGATCGCAGATTACGATCGGGCTATTAAGCTTAATTCTAACAATGCTAATGCCTACTACAATCGGGGTTCAGTCAAATCTGCCCTAGGAAGAAACCAAGAGGCGATCGCAGATTACGATCGGGCTATTCAGATTGATTCTAACTTTGCTAATGCCTACCACAATCGGGGTGTTGCCAAATCTGCCCTAGGGAAAAACCAAGAGGCGCTCGCAGATTACGATCGGGCTATTAAGCTTAATCCCAACGAGGCTCCTGCCTACAGCAATCGGGGTACTGCCAAATCTGACCTAGGCAGAAACCAAGATGGGATCGCAGATTACGATCGGGCTATTCAGCTTGATCCAAACTATGCTAATGCCTACAACAATCGGGGTAATGCCAAATCTGACCTAGGGAGAAACCAAAATGCGATCGCAGATTACAATCGGGCTATTCAGCTTAATCCCAACTATGCTGATGCCTACTACAATCGGGGTGAAGT
>JAJAYT010000239.1 GCA_026786085.1 Microcoleus sp. CAN_BIN18
GGAACTGAAACAGGCTTTTAAAATTGCCAGTACAGCAAATCTAAATGCTCAGGAACTAGATGAGTTAGATAAGCGAGAAATCTGGATTCAAGACCAGCGTGGCTCCATTAGTCTAGCTACCAAAATAGCCCTGGCAGAAGGAATCGAACAAGGCATCGAACAAGGCATCGAACAAGGTATCGAGCAAGGGATTGAACAAGGCATCGAACAAGGCATCGAACAAGGCATCGAGCAAGGTATCGAGCAAGGTATCAGACAAGGTATCGAACAAGGTATCGAACAAGGAAAGCAGCAGTTACAGCAATTAGTTGTGTCGCTGTTGGAGTCCCGTGTCGGCCCGCTGTCGCCGGAGATTCAAGCTCGCATCAGTCAGTTATCCACTGAGCAATTAGAAAATTTAGGGAAGGCGGTTTTCGAGTTGGCTAGTGTGTCAGATTTGATGGCTAGGTTGCAGACATATTCTTGACGAAAGTAAAAAGAGGGTTGGTCTCTGGCCCGCCCTTCGTCTCCTCCAAAAGCGAAGTAGTGAAATGGGCGATCGCACTCCAAACCCATACCAACCGCCCGATCGAGCTAATGGCCCACTCGTCATGTCCCCACCCGTATTTGAGAAATGCTGAAACCCTGCTGGACAATTTTCGATTTTAGCTCTTAGAGTTGAGTGTTACCCTCTTAACTAGAAACATCTAAAGTTGAAATTCTATGAGCAAATTTGTGTTTGTGACCGGCGGCGTGGTTTCCAGTATCGGTAAGGGAATTGTCGCTTCTTCCCTTGGCCGCTTATTGAAGTCGCGGGACTACTCTGTCTCGATTTTGAAGCTAGACCCCTATATTAACGTTGACCCCGGCACTCTCAGCCCGTTTCAGCACGGAGAAGTCTTCGTCACCGAAGACGGTGCGGAAACAGACCTGGATTTGGGGCATTACGAGCGTTTTACCGATACTTCGATGTCTCGCCTCAATAGCGTCACCACGGGTGCCATTTATCAAGCCGTGATTAATAAGGAACGCCGCGGCGAGTATCAGGGGAGCACGGTGCAGGTGATTCCCCACATCACTAACGAGATTAAAGAGCGAATTTTCCGTGTAGCAAAAAATACTAATCCCGATGTGGTGATTACGGAAATCGGCGGAACCGTGGGAGATATTGAATCTTTGCCGTTTTTGGAGGCAATTCGCCAGTTTCGCAAGGATGTCGGGCGGCAAAATGTTGTGTATATGCACGTCACGCTGATACCTTGGATTCCTTCGGCTGGGGAGATGAAAACTAAACCGACTCAGCACTCGGTGAAGGAGTTGCGGTCGATCGGCATTCAACCAGATATTCTAGTCTGTAGGTGCGATCGGTCTTTACCTTTGGGCCTCAAACAAAAATTGTCAGAATTCTGCAACGTACCCGAAGAATGCGTCATCACGGCTCAAGATGCCAAAAGTATCTACGAAGTGCCGTTGATGATGGAACAGGAAGGCTTGGCGGAACAAACCATCAATTTGCTGCAACTCGAACAGCGACAACCCGATTTGACTCAATGGGAAACCTTAGTTAAGCGGCTTTACAGTCCCAGCCACAAGATTGATATTGCTTTGGTTGGCAAATACGTGCGGTTGAACGATGCTTATCTGTCCGTGGTGGAAGCTTTGCGGCACGCAGCAATCTCGATCGGCTGCGACCTAAATTTGCACTGGATTAACTCAGAAGATTTAGAATCGGGAAACCTCGATAACTATCTCAAAGATATGAACGGCATTGTTGTGCCGGGAGGTTTTGGGATTCGGGGAGTAGACGGCAAAATAGCGGCGATCGAATATGCCAAACAGCATAAAATACCATTTTTGGGATTGTGTTTGGGGATGCAGTGTGCTGTGATTGAATGGGCGCGCAACACCGCCCAACTAAAAGATGCCAACAGCGCTGAATTTGACCCGGATACGGCAAATCCAGTAATCAACTTATTGCCAGAACAGCAAGATGTAGTCGATTTGGGCGGTACAATGCGACTGGGTTTGTATCCGTGCCGCGTCAACCCAGACACGCTAGCTTTCAAACTTTATCAGAAAGAAGTGATTTACGAGCGGCATCGCCACCGCTACGAATTCAACAACTCCTACCGCAATCTTTTCTTAGAATCAGGTTATGCAGTCTCTGGGACATCTCCCGACGGCCGATTAGTAGAAATGATCGAATTGCCCAATCATCCCTTTTTCATAGCCTGTCAATTTCACCCTGAATTCCAATCTCGACCTAGCGCCCCGCACCCCTTGTTTCAGGGGTTTATCCAGGCCGCTAGCATCCAGGGAAAGCAGAATGTTTTAGAAGCTGAGGCTCGCGACTTGGTAGCGGGGAAACTTGCCGGAAGCTAATCTGCCCTAAATGTGCGATCGATTAGTTCTGATATATTGGAAGTCTGTGGGGGCGGGTGAGAGTAGACAATATTCAAATAGGGCGGATAGTCGATCGTACTCTCACCCCCCCAGCCCAACAATCGGATTTAATTGGGGTGGCACTTACCAGACACGATATCGGGCAGCATTCTCAACGAGTGAAGAAACTCACCTCCTGGCCCTAGCATAGGGGTTGGGGGGCTAGTACCCGAAGGGAGAAGACAGAAGGTAAAAATTCTTAGTATTTTTACTTAACTTTTTAGCTGAGATTTCAATGGTGATACCAGTTTCAAAAAAGAATGCAACTGTAGGAAAGATCCAAACCCATGCAGAATCTGTCATTCCCCATCTAAAATCTAAAATCTAAAATGGTATGAGTTGTCAAACTATCCTAAAATACCAGGAAACGCAGGTTTGAGGAGGTTTTTGTGGCGTATTGGAGCAAATTTACTTATGAGAAAAGTACATATATAATTGACCTAGACACTATTAGTGCTTTTTCTAGCGAACTAGATAACAAGCGTATCACATTTTGGCTGCCTAATAGCAGTCAGCCGATTATCCTCAATCCCCAAGGCAATCAGGAGGCTTACAAGCAAGTTCTCGATTACCTCAAAAAAACGATCGATCGCAATTCTAAAGGTTCGTGGATTAAGATTAATTACGATCGCAAGGAATTTGCGATCGATCTGAGTCGAATTAGCTCTTTTGCTTGCGAACAGAACGGTCGGTTAATCAGCTTTTTCCTGCCTGACAGCGCTACTAATATTATTATCATGCGCGAAGGCAACTCAGACGATTATCAAAAAATTCTGGATTACATTAAAAATACGACTGGGCATTCTCTGCTATGAAGAAGGAAGAAGGAAGAAGGAAGAAGGAAGAAGGAAGAAGGAAGAAGGATGAGGAAAGAAGGAAGAAGGAAGAAGGAAGAAGGAAGAAGGAAGACTATTTTTAGTCAGTGGCAAAACTCATTTTAATTGTTTTTGTGGTAAGGTGCGCGATGCGAACCGTATGTTTAGAGATAAAAAGAGCGCAGTCAAAGGCGCTGCATGGTTAATTATTCATCACTATTGAGCGACTTGCCAAGCTAATTTTGCAGCGCCTACCATGCCTGCTTGATTGCCCAATTTGGCAACTAATAACTGCAAATCTTCGCGAGAACTCGGAAGTACGCGCCGCTCTATTTCGGCTCGAACTGCTGGCAAGAAAAACTCTGCACCGGCACTAATTCCGCCACCGATAATAATAGCTTCCGGCGTTAAAACATAAATTATACTTGCTAAACCAATACCGAGATAGCGCCCATAATTTTGCCAATATTCTAAAGCTTTGGCATCTCCAGACTTTGCTAAATCTGCTAATTCTAGGGGTTCTAAACCAGTTTCGCGGCGAATTGCTTGCACCGAAACGTATTGTTCTAAGGAGCCACGATTGCCGCTATTGCACTCTGGGCCGTCGGGATTTATGGCAATTAATCCGAGTTCTCCGGCCGCACCTTGATGGCCTGAAAATAGTTTGCCGTCTAGGATAACTGCACCGCCGACTCCTGTTCCTAAAGTTAGTAAAATTAGGTTTTTAAAGTGCTTTCCTGCACCTAACCAAGCTTCTCCTAATCCCGCACAGTTGGCGTCATTTGCTAATATTGTCGGTAGTCCGGTTTTGGCTTCCAACCAGTCAGCTAGGGGGACGTTGTGCCAGTTTTTGAGGTTAATTGCTACTCTGGCTATTCTGCCGGCTGCGTCTGCGGGGCCTGGTGTGCCAATGCCGATCGCCCCTACAGCATTTTCGGTCGGATTCAGTTGTAAAATAGCATCGGTGATGGCGGCTAAAACGGCTTCCGGCGTAGCGGGTTGAGGAGTTGGGACTGTTAAGGATTGATGACAAACGCCGTCTTCGCTAAATCTGCCGAGTTTGATTGCAGTGCCGCCTAAGTCAATGCCGATTACTTGTGCCATTAGGATTTGAGTGTAAAATTACCGACTGAAGCGGCGCTTAATTGCTAAGAATATCATGCCGATCGCCCCACGCAGCCAAAATGCTGGATCAAGGCGAGTTGGGCTATTCAGTTGGTTCTAACTGACGTTGCGCTATATCTAGGTTGTGCAAAGCATCATCGTCACCCTCTCCACCTCCACGATTCTCATCCCCAGAAACACCCAAACCATCCCCAACAAACACCGCCTCAATCACATTCCCATACCCACCATCATCCTCAACCACCGGCAGCGGAAATCGCGTCAAAATCTCCAGCCCAATATTCCCCGCCACCTGCGACAATTCCCCGCTACCAATTCTCCCCAACAAACCCAGCCTGCGCGCCAATTCCTGAAGCGAAGCCACCGCATCCGTAGGGGCGGTGCCCCCGTGCCCGCCCTCCGAGTTTTCGCCCTCAAACAATCGAGTACCAAACCGTCGCAACCAAGCCGCCAATTCGCCATCTCTCAGGCGTTTTGCGATTAAAAATCCCGCTACATCCCCTCGACTCCAGCCGACATTCACCCCTGCCAGGATTTCCATGAATTTCGACTCGTATTCCGCGTCTGTTAGGGTGGGGCGGGGCGGCGCAGGAGGCGCAGGTGGGGGTGTGGTTCCTAATAGGCGCTGGATTAGTTGTTTGAGGAATTGCCAAATTTTGTTTAGCATTTGTGGTATGGGATGGGTGGTATTTTCTATTTTATACTAATCGAGATAGATTTGTCATATAGAGGGTTTTTTAGTATCTGCAAGGGGTGGGGCGGGTTTATTAATTTCTGCCATTTGAGCATATAAATTTGGGTGAACCCGCCCCTACAAATCTGGGTATTTTTGATTAATTATTGTCTTCGTAAATCCGTAGGGGCGTGTTCACAAACCATCTATAATTCCCATCCCAAATATTGATAAGCCCGCCCCCACCCAACCAACAAATCCTGATTACAGCACAGATTTATCGGTATCTGCAAGGGGTGGGGGCGGGTTTTTGAAATCGGCGATTTGAGCATATAAATTTGGGTGAACCCGCCCCTTATACCATTTTAGATTTTAGATTTTAGATTGGGGATGATTGACTGGATATCAGTTTGGATATTCTCTGTAGTTGCATGATTTTGGTAAAATAAAATGGTATGTGCGATTCGTTTTTCTTAAATGAGTAAAAATACTCAGGGACGGGAAGCTGGTTCCAATAGCCAGACAACTGATTACGCAAGTAGGTGAAAATCCTATCCCGCAGATGCAGCGGTGAAAGCATAACCCCTAGTCTATTGAATAGCAACTAATAGGCTAAAGCGGGGTTAAAAGGCAGACTACTAGGAGCCGAACCCGGTAACTGTTGAGCAGGAGTCTATGGGCAGCGAAAGCAAAGATGCGTATGAACCGTCGTAATTAATAATGGTGTAACGGCTAAATCAAGGATAAATCCGATGAAAAATACGGTAAAAACTGGTTAACACCAAGCCAAAAGGCAAGGATAGGGTATAGGCGGTTATACGACCGACCTATAAGCATTACCCAGAAACCCGGTGGAGAGCATCGCACTAAAGACTCAAACGTGTGTAATCGGAACGAAGTAACCCTTTTAAATCTCTGGAGTGGTCGAAATCCAGTAAGTAGCTAACGAATGATTTAAGAGTAAGGGATTGTATCAAAAGCGAATGCCTCACTGTAATAGTGAGAATATGCTGACGGGTACACGGTAACACCAAAGATGGAAGACCTAGTAGCAATAAATATGTCTAAAACGCAGAACAATCTGACGGTGGAATGGAATCAAATCAATTGGCGCAAAGCCGAAAGATTGACGTTCAAGTTGCATTCATAGAATCTATCAAGCGAGTGAGCGTGGCGATGTTAAAGCAGTTCGTAAACTTCAAAAGACCTTGATTAGGTCTTGGTCTGCAAAATGTATCGCGGTGCGTAGGGTAACACAAGACAACCAAGGAAAAAGTACAGCCGGAGTGGATGGCGTTAAATCGTTGACCCCAAAGCAACGTACTAAACTGGTAGGAAAGTTAAGGATAACTGGCAAGGCAAAACCCACTCGTAGGGTTAATATTCCCAAACCAGGAACAACCGAAACTACACCATTAGGAATACCCAAAAAAAACGACCGCACTTTGCAAGCGCTTGTAAAAATAGCGTTAGAACCGGAATGGGAGGCAAAATTTGAGCCTAACAGTTACGGTTTTAGACCCGGACGTTCATGTCACGATGCGATTGGAGCAATATTTGCCAGTATCAGCATTAAAGCCAAATATGTTCTAGATGCCGATATTGCTAAATGCTTTGACCGCATAAACCATAACACACTCCTAGACAAGATCAATACATACCCATCCCTAAGAAAACAACTAAAAAGTTGGTTAAAATCAGGGGTGATGGAAAGAGGTAATCTCTCTCAAACTAATGAGGGAACACCACAAGGCGGGGTCATTTCTCCCCTATTGGCTAACATCGCTTTACATGGTATGGAGGAACGGGTCAAGCAATACGCAGAAACGTTAAAAGGGGCAAAAAGTATAAATCGCCAAGCCCTAAGCTTGATTCGATACGCTGATGATTTCGTAATAATCCATGAAGACATAAACGTAATCCTCAAAAGCCAAGAGATAATCACAGAGTGGTTAAGTGACATAGGACTGGAACTGAAACCAAGTAAAACAAAATTAACCCACACTCTCAACAAATACGAAGGAAATGTCGGATTTGAGTTTCTAGGATTCCATATACAACAGCGCAAGGTAGGCGACTATCGTGCTGCATCAAATGGAAAATTCAAACTTGGTTTCAATACAATAATCACCCCCTCAAAACCAAAAATTAAAGCTCATCTAGCCAAGATAGCTGAAGTAATAGATACGCATAAGACCGCCCCACAAGCTGCTTTGATTAGTAGGCTGAATCCAATTATAAAGGGATGGTCAAACTATTACTCAACAGTGGTAAGCAAGGAAACATTCAGAAAATGTAACTACCTAACTTACGATAAATTAAGAGCCTGGGCAAGAACGAGGGGAAAAGGTAGCATCAATAAGGACAAATACTGGAGAACGGTAGAAAACCGAAATTGGTGTTTCAGCACTGAAAATGGACTAGAACTAAGGAGCCATGCAGCGACACCGATAATAAGGCACGTCAAAGTAAAAGGTAACGTTAGTCCTTACAATGGTGACTGGATTTATTGGAGCAAAAGACGAGGGGAATATCCCGAAGCACCAAAAAGAGTGGCAACACTGATTAAGGCTCAAAAGGGTATTTGTCCTCACTGTGGACTGTATTTTACAAGTACAGACATTGTAGAAGTTGACCACATAACGCCTAAATCATTAGGTGGGAAGGACGAATATAAAAACCTTCAACTTCTACATAGGCACTGTCACGACACAAAGACGGCATCAGATGGCTCCTTCCACAAGAGCTATGACGACAATCCGTTTTGAATCGTACCCATAACAAGGGTGGTTTTATCAAGGAGCCGTGTGAGGTGAAAGTCTCATGCACGGTTCTGAAGGAGAGGTAGGGGTAGCAATGCCCCTATCGACTCTAACTACTCTAAATGTTTAAAGTCGCACCTACAACTCGATGATCTCGATCCTTTGCCAAATAGCTTACAGCAGCCCGAGCTTGAGGATTGTCAAATTTTCTCAGCGCCCGCGCCACACGCATTCGAGTTCCCCAGTAATCCGAACTGACTAAAGGTAATAATTGCTGCAATGCCTCTTCTTGCTTCTCCGTATTTGCCAGCAGACCAAATCCGTCGATCGCAACTTCCTGAACTGGCACATCTTCGCCGACTAGACCGATCGCACAAATTTCAAATACTGCATCAGGACACTGCATTTCGTACAGCGGAGCCATGATACTGCGGCGGACGAGCCAATTGTCATCGCGGCGAAAGGCTTCCACCAAGTGCGAAATCGCCTCGGTTCCGAACATTGACACAGAGTTAGCGGCTTCTGCTCGCACGTTCGGATCGCGATCGAACTGCATCATTTTTAACAACGCTGCGAAAGATTCCGCAGTTTGACTTTTCCGCAATCCCATCGCCACGAACGATCGTACCATAAACTCAGGATCGTCCACCTTGGTCAGCAACATCGGCAGCGCCACCGCAGCATCGCACTTTCTCAAAGCAGTTATCCCCCGCAGCCTGTCTTGAGAATTCGAGCTTTGCAGCGCTGCTTCAATTTCGCTAATTTCCATAAGCCGATTAAAATATATTTTTGTTACTTTTCTTGACAATTTTAACAATTCTTGCCGGATTTTGGGAAAATTATAAAAAATTCAGTTATTAGATTATGTCTGCAAATTTAGAGGCTGAAACTTCAACACCAGAAGAAGTTCAGGAAGTAATTGCTGAGTTGGAGCAATACCGGCAACGGTTGATCGACGATACTTTGGAAATGGCTAAAAAGGTAAAAATGCCCAAGCAAGCAGTGATGAAGCAGTTGGAAAATCACCCAGAGATAGTTTATATCGACGGGGCGCTGGCGAATTTGCGATCGCAGACGGCGGTTTAAAACCGCGTCTACAAAAACGATGTCCGCCGGACGCCGACTAAGAGAGGATAACGTAATTTTCACCGCCCATTCTTCAACCCGCGGAGGCGGGTTTTGTTTGTATAGACGCGGTTTCAACCGCCCGGTCTTATGAGGGTTCACGCCTGATCCGTAATGCACATACTCGATATTTTTGACACTCCCTCCTTACTAAATTATCGCATTAATCGATCGGCAGTTCGATCGCAAATTGGGCCCCCTCACCCAATACAGAAGAGCAAGTCAAACTCCCGCCGTGTATTTCCTCAACTATCTGGCGACTAATCGACAAACCCAAACCCGTCCCTTGACCAACTAATTTTGTAGTGAACAAGTGGTCAAAAATGTGAGCTTTTACATCCTTACAAATCCCCTTACCATTATCTTTAAATTTGACCACAACACTTTGTTTGTCTTTTGTTAATTCTGCTGTAATAGTAATCGTATTAGGAGCGGCTTCAATTTCATCATAACTGCGCCCGTAATTGCACTCATTCAAAGCATCGATCGCATTTGAAAGCACATTCATAAACACCTGATTCAGTTGTCCCAAATAGCATTTTACTGGGGGAATATCTCCATATTCCTTGATTACTTGAATTTCGGGACGAGTATCTTGAGCTTTCAGGCGGTGCTGCAAAATCATCAGCGTGCTATCAATGCCGTCGCAGATGTTAGCAGAGACTTTCACCGTCGTATCGGCGCGGGAGAAGGTGCGGAGGGAAGTGCTGATGTTGCGGAGGCGATCGCATCCTATCTCCATTGATGATAACATCTTTGCTGTATCTTGCAACACATATTCTAAATCAACTTCTTCTGCGTGGAGTTCAATATCTTTCCCCGGATTTGGGCATTCTTTTTGATAAAGTCGCAAGTGGTAAATGATATCTTTTAGAGCTAAATTTAACTCCTTGGTATTGCCATAAATAAAACCGACTGGATTGTTAATTTCGTGAGCGACACCAGTGACTAAATTGCCCAAAGCCGACATTTTTTCGTTCTGGATTAACTGAAGCTGTGATTGCTTGACTTGCGCCAAAGCAGCAGTTAGTTCCGCCGTGCGATCGGCTACCCGCTGTTCTAATTCTTTATTCAGATTTCGCAGTTTAATGTGAGTGTTGACGCGGGCCAATACCTCCGTTTCTTCAAAAGGTTTAGTGATATAATCCACCGCACCTAGCTGAAATCCTTTAATCTTATCTGCGGTATCCGACAAAGCCGTCATAAAAATTACAGGAATGTCCCTTGTAGCTGGCGAAGCTTTGAGGCGGCGGCAGGTTTCAAACCCGTTAATTCCCGGCATCATCACATCGAGTAAAATTAAACTCGGCAGCGTATATTGCACTTGTTTGAGAGCTCGATCGCCGTCAATGGCGATCGCAACTTCATAACCCGCATCCGTCAACGCCTCAGAGATCACGTCCAGATTAGCGGGCGTATCGTCTACCACTAAAATCAACTCAGCTTCTGACATAAATATTTTCCCCTGTTAGTTGATATACTGCTTGAGCAAGTCTTCGATTTTGTCAGCTTGAAAGCTCTTTGCCAATTGCAGAATTGGCTGCATAAATTGAGTATAAGCCTTGTCGAGTTGTTCGATTCGCTTAACTTCTTCAGTAAGTTTTTTCAAGCGGCCTTGCTGCGCTAATCCGAGCAACAAAGCTAAATCTTCAGGTGCAGGAACCGCCATTTCCGAACTCGGGATGACTGAATTAGATACAGTCTTCGGCGCTAGCTGCACAGAAGTTTCAGTCGGTGATGTCTGCTCGTATTTCCATTGAATTTGCAAATGTTTTTCCAATATTGAAAATAACTCATCAAGCTGCACCGGCTTCGGTAGAAAATCATCACCGCCAGCATCCAAACTTTTTTGCCTGTCCATCTCATACACAGAAGCCGACGAAACAATTGACGGCACATTTTTTAATGATTCTGAACTCCGCAACTGCCGCAACATTTCAAAACCGTCCATCACAGGCATCAATAAATCAGCAATGATTAAATCTGGCTGGATTTGAGCTGCTTTCGCTAACCCATCCTCGCCATTTTCAGCTTCGACGACTGCAAAACCAATTGATTCCAGGAGGCTAACAATCACGGAACGATTCTGCCAGTTGTCATCGACGATGAGAATTGTTTTCTGAGTTCCATCATAGCCAACAATCTGCTTTCCGGCTGCGACAGTCGCTGCATTTACCCAGTCAGCAGCTAAGGGGAAATCGACGGTAAAAGCGAAGGTACTGCCACTGCCAAAATCACTGGCAACTTCAATTTCACTGCTCATTAAATTAACAATTCTGGTGCTAATTGCCAGTCCTAATCCGGTTCCTTCTGTTTTGCGACTGGTATCTCCTACTTGTTCAAAAGGTGTAAATATTTTCGACAGCGAATCGGGAGTCATCCCAACACCTGTATCTTCTATTTGGAAGCGAATTTTGACACTGGATTTAACGGATGGGGGGAGGACTGAAGTCCCGACTACAAACCTGTCAGATATTTCTACTTTGAAAGTGACGCTGCCTTTGTCGGTAAACTTGACGGCATTTCCCAGTAAATTAATCAATACCTGGCGCAAGCGTTTTTCATCGGCTTCTATGCCTTCGGGAAGTTCAGCGCCTGGGAGATAAATTAAGTCAATCTGTTTTTCTTCGGTGCGGATGCGAACAATTTCAACAATGCTTTGCAAGAAAGAAGGGAAATGAAAAGCTTTTGAGTGTAAATCTAATTTGCCTGCTTCGATTTTTGAGAGGTCGAGAATGTCATTAATTAGCGTCAACAGATGGGAACCACACTGATGAATAATGCTGATACCATTGCGCTCTTTTTCTCCCCAAAATTGGGAACGGTTCATGATTTGAGCGTAGCCCAAAATACCGTTGAGGGGAGTACGGAGCTCGTGGCTCATATTGGCTAGAAAGTCGCTTTTCGATTGGTTAGCATTGTCAGCCGCTTGTTTAGCTTCTTGCAGTTGAGCTGTGCGTTCTTCTACTCGGTATTCTAACTCGTTATTCAGTTTTTTTAGTCTAGCTTCTGCCTGTCTGTTTTCGTTAATTACGGCAGATAAAACAAAGGTTGTAACGGCGACGACACCGATAAAAGATTGCAGCAGAAACAGCGATTCGTTGAGAGAAGGCCTGACAAAGGAACCCAAGCCGCGGGATGTTCCAAAAATTGCGATCGCCGAAACAATCACCACCAGCAAAGTCGATTGCCGCGATCCGAATCGAAATGCCGACCAAATCAGCAGCGGAATCATCATGTACTCGATGGGGTACTTTTGCCAAAAAGCAATTCTGCTGATGACAACCAGCAACAGCAGCAAAATCGCAAATTCGGCTATCTGTTGCGGCCGAAGTTTTTCGGACTGCTTGGATTTCTGAGCCCAGGCCAGGATTGCTGGCGTCACAATCAGCGTACCAGCAATGATTCCTGTAAACCAACTCCGCCAAACTTCTGGGTAAGCACTCCAGGGACTAATTCCTCGCACGCACAGCACGGTAGCGGCGAGGGTGCTGCTGATCAAAGGCGTGGGTATTTGCAGCAACAGGAATCTGAAAACATCCTGCGATCTATCTAGTAAATTTCGGTGTTTAACAAAGTGATTAATCAGAAAACTTGCTGCTAACGAGTCAGCACCATCGCCAAGAGCAATTAAACCACTGGTTAAAAAGTCTTGCGGGTAAGCACTTGTTACGTTAACCAGGAATTCGCCGAGTATGCAAGCAGGTAAAATACGTGGGCCTAGCAGTAGCAAACTAGCTAGAGAAAGACCAGCTACCGGCCAAATTGCAGAGACACCATTTTGGAATGATAGAAATATGGAGATTTGACCAAGACTGAAGTTGAGTGTAACAACTATTAGTGATGCTATCAGTATTTTTGGGTCTAGTCTAAATGAAAACTTCTCTTGGTTGGTCTTTTTTTGCCCTAGCTCTTTTAGAAATTTTTGCATTAAAGTCAAAATTTAAACAATATGCCATTAGGATACTCCAAATTTTGGTTAGTTGGCGGTGATGCCGATCGCACTTCTGGTAAAATCAAGATATTCCATCTCCGTGCAATTACCGACTAGCCATTTGTCTATGACTTTCCAATTAAGCGAAAAAGCCAAAGAATTAATCCCAAAAGCCCGAATTGTCAGCTTAGCCGCCTGGGAAAACTCGCACTCTCCCGCAGAAATCCAACTGTTTCAGGCTGCTGACGACGCAGGCCGCTATCTCACCGATGAAGATTTGCAACAACTTCACTCATCGGAACCAAAATCGGTTAATACTGCGAAGTTCCTGCGCGACAATGCGGCGGATATCGTATCGGAAGCCCGGGCACAAGTTTTAGCCACATATCCCAATATTTCTGAACCTGGAGGCGAGCTTTATCCGCCAGCCCGGGCGGAGGCTTGTTGGCGAGATTTCTGGCATTTTCTGCGCTGCATTACCTATGGAATTACGGGAAATACGGTTGAATTTACCAGCGATGAAGGACTGCATTACATGAATTTGCTCTATCAAGAGTTGGGCGTTCCTTTGCCTGCAATGGTGCTGGGTTTGTCAGGGATTAAGGCTGCTAGTTTGAAACGGTGCGATTCGGGCGATGCAGCAAAATTAGCTCCTTATTTCGATCATTTGATTGAGAAGTTGAGTCAGTTTAGTTAAATTTATGCGCACCTTTTATGAACAGGCAAGATGCCTGTTCTACAAGAAAATTCAGTCTTTGTGGAACAGGCATCTTGCCTGTTGCGCACCCTACAATTAGCTGAATACAAACCGCAATTTGCAACTCTAATTTTCCCGCGCATAAAATCCTAAATGATTAGAAACTGGACGTTCCTGCATGGGGATTTGATTCTGAATCGGAGCATTCAACAGTTTTGCTCCTGATGGCGATGCTACTGCCAATGTTACCGAACCACCACCGTCCAAATTCAGCACTGTATCGGCTCCCAACTGCATCGAAATCTCTGTGATTTCGCTCAACTTCAGCCCTTCGCTGTAAAGCCTCTGCTTGCCGTCTACCACAATCAACCACAACTTTTCGCCTGTGAGGTCGATCGCCGCAACTGCACGGGGATAGGGTTTATCTTGTTTGCTTTCTTCCTGACTTTGTGCTACTATTTTGCCATTTTTTACCAGCAAAGTATCTCCCGCAACTGCATAGGCTGTTCCCGCAGGACAATTGCCGTTTTCGCTTATTTGAGCGCGGTTTTTGGCATCAAAACAAAGGGCGGGAAAGTTTGAATCTGGTTGGGAATAAGCTTGGCTTTTGCTAATGGCGTGTCCGACGTTATTGACTCGATCGCCTCTGCGGGGATAATAATCCCAAGGTGCTTCCTCAACGAAGGGATAAAAGAAATTGGCATTGACTGCTAGTTGCAATTTGAATTCTTTGAGAAATTCAGTAGCGGTGCGGGCGTTGGTTTCTGTTAAATCGGCTGTTGGAGCTCCGGGAGTGACAAAAATTCCGATTCCTGGGGCTTTGAGGTCGATGCTAACAATGTGAATCATGATGGGACGCGGATTTGAGCGGAATTCCCTGCGGTAGGCTATTCCTTGAAAGAGCGATCGCACTTCGTTTGTTTGTGCTGGACGCGAAAAGTAGGGAATGTTATAGATTAGTATTGGTGCGAGTAATATTCCGAAACTGAGAATGTGTGAAATGTGTTTGATTTTGAACGGATTGGTTAGTTTCATTTTGTGACGGAGATTTTTTAATGAACCGCGTTGGCGCAGCCTGCGCGAAGCGCTTAGACGCAAAGGACGCAGTACGCGAAGCGGCGCGTAAGCGCTAGGAAGATAAGAGAGGGAAGAGAAGAGAAATATGAGTTATTCGGATGTCAATAATTTTAGCAATCAAGTTTTGCGAAATCGATCGTTCCGGGGACAAGTTCTTAACGGTGCTGATTTCGGCGGTGCGGATGTTCGTGGCTGCAATTTTAGTAATGCTCAGTTGGTGGGTGCGAATTTTATTGGTGCGAAAATTGGGGTTTCTGGGCGACAGATTGCTGTTTTGAGTGCTGGGGCGATCGCGATTTGTTTGGTTGTGGGCGATGTTGTGACTCGACTGATTTTGAGTACGCAAGGACAGGTATTGGGTTCTCGCAGTTGGCCTTTTGTGCTGTTGCTGTATGGGGTTTTGAGCGCTGCTGGGTTGGCTGGGGCGATCGCCCGCACACAGCCACCAACATCAAAAATCGGTAGATTTGCGGGGACAATTTCTGCTATTCTATCAGGGGCTTTGTTGGGATTTTTCTATGCTGGGACTGCAACTAATAATAATTCTCAGGCTGCTCTTGCTGGAATGGCGATCGGCGGGGTGTTAATGTTTTTTGTGAATTCCAGGATTCGCCGCCAATTTGCTAAGGTGGCGATCGTAGCGGCTGGAAGTGTTGCGACTTATGGAGCAGCTTTTTTGTTTTCTGCAACTGCTAGCGCTTTTCTGAACACTGACAAACTGTTTTGGGGTACGTGTTTCGGTTTGGTGTCGCTGTTGTATCTTTGGTTTTCGTTTGTGTCTTTTTCTGCTATTGTTCGAGAGATTAGAAATGCTCAGGATACTTCGTTCAGAGGCGCAAATCTCGCTGATGCTAAGTTCGATATGAATTACATCAATCTAAAATCTAAAATTTAAAATCTCAAATCCCATGACTAACATTCAAATAGCGATCGATCCAGCAGAAAGCGATGCTTTGCTGCAAACAGTGAGGGAGCAAAGAGCTCTCGAAACTTTCAATCCCAACGATAGCGAACTTCTCAAAAAGATGGTCGAATGTATGGGTGATTCGCGGGGAATGATGAGGCTGAGTTTTGCCGAAACTCTCGGCTCAATTGGCAAACCTGCAACTCCTTTTTTGCTGGAAGCTCTAGCACACCACCCCAACCCAGTCGTGCGTAGAGCAAGTGCTAAAACGCTGACTCTGATTTGCGATCCGATCGCCCTTCCGACCCTGCTAGAGGCTTTTTTGCACGATGAGGATACTGTTGTCAACGGTTCTGCGGCGGCGGCGCTGGCTAAGTTGGGCGAGCCATCAGTGCCACATTTGCTGGAAGTCTTAGCCTCGCCAAAGTATTCAGAAAGTACAAAAGGACACGCGGCTTGGGCTTTGGCTTTTATTGGCTCGAAGGCAAAGGAGTGTTTGTATCGGGAAATTGCGTCGGATTCGGTTGAGGTGCGGGCTGCTGTCGTGGGGGCGATCGGCAAAATCGCTCAAGAAGAACCGGAAGAAGCTGCATTTAATCTGTTAGTTAATGCTCTCACAGACACCGCCGAAACCGTCCGCATCGAAGCAGCATCAGCTTTAGCAAACGCTGCTTACAAACCTGCAATTCCCAACTTTGTCGAGTTGCTGCACCATGCGAATTGGGAAAGCCGAAAAGCGGCGGCCTTGGCATTGATGAAAATTGGCATGAGCGAAGATCCGCCGGAGTTTTCTATTGTTTTGGAACCGCTAGCAATTGCTTTGAATCAGGAATCGGAAGCGCAGGTGCGGCAGGTGATTCAGTTGGCGATTTCTCAGATTGAGAAAAAGTCGGGGGAGGAAGAGTGGGATTGAAAAAGGCATAGGCAAAACCTACCTCCGTGGGTTGAATAATTTTTGCCTATGCTGAATACGACCAAGATAAATGTGAAAATGATGGTTAGTTGTTAGTTGTTATTGGTTAGTTGTTATTGGTTAGTTGTTATTGGTTATTGGTTAAGCTGTTGCGCATTTAAATTGGAAATTCGGGACGCTGCTCAGAGCAACGTACCACAAGAGTTTTATTGATTTTTGACACACAATTTAAATGCTGAACAGCTTAGTTGTTATTGGTTATTGGTTATTAGAAAAACTACTAACTATGCCCAATGCCCTGTTTGGCCGATGCCCTGTTTGGCCGATGCCCGATGCCCCATGCCCCATGCCCAATACCAGTGAATGTTACAGATTATTACTTTGTTTCTAATAAATGAGACTGAAGGCCCCGTTGTCTTTTATGTTCTAAATCGACTTGTTAAATAAACAAGATTTTTACCTTTTATTCAGAAGGAGAGCTCAATGCTAGACGCATTTTCCAGAGCCGTTATCACGGCAGATGCCAAAACCGGTACTATTGGTGGCGCTGAACTGGCTTCACTGAGAAATTTCATTGCTGAAGGCAACAAGCGCTTGGACGCTGTAAACGCGATCGCCAGCAACGCCAGTTGTGCAGTTTCCGACGCAATCTCCGGCATGATTTGCGAAAACCAAGGCTTGATTCAAGCCGGTGGTAATTGCTACCCTAACCGTCGCATGGCTGCTTGCTTGCGCGATGGCGAAATCATCCTGCGCTACGTTACCTACGCCTTGCTCGCTGGCGATGCTTCCGTTTTGGACGATCGTTGCTTGAACGGCTTGAAAGAAACCTACATCGCTCTGGGCGTGCCTTCTGGCTCCGCAGTGCGTGCAGTTCAAATCATGAAAGCGATCGCCGTCGCTCACATTACAAACACCAACACTGAAGCTTACGGAGGCAACCGCTTCCGTAAGATGGATGTAATCGCAGGTGATTGCTCTTCTTTGGCTTCTGAAGCTGCTAGCTACTTCGATCGTGTTGCTTCTGCTCTGAGCTAATTAAAGCAGGCCAATAGTTACTGGCAAGCAAAGCCGGTTGAATTGAAAAAAAACTCTCAAAAATCTATTTCTGGAGATCTCAGAACATGAAATCAGTAATCACCACAGTAGTTACGGCTGCTGATGCGGCGGGGCGTTTCCCTTCCACTTCTGACTTGGAATCCGTTCAAGGAAGCATTCAACGCGCTGCTGCTCGTCTAGAAGCTGCTGAAAAGCTGGCTGCTGGCATCGACGCAGTTGCTAAAGAAGGCTATGATGCTTGCATCAAAAAATATCCTTACTTGAACAACGCTGGCGAAGCCAACGAAACTCAAGTTAAGAAAGACAAATGTATGCGCGACATCAAGCACTACCTGCGCTTGATCAACTACTGTTTGGTAGTTGGTGGCACTGGCCCTCTTGATGAATGGGGTATTGCGGGTCAACGTGAAGTTTACCGCGCCTTGAACTTGCCTACAGCTCCTTACGTTGCTGCTTTGGTTTATACTCGCGATCGCGCTTGCGCTCCTCGCGATATGTCTCCTCAAGCATTGGTTGAGTTCCGTGCTCTTCTCGACTACACGATCAACTCCCTTTCCTAGTAGGAAGATTGACCGCGTAATTCACGGCTAGGTTGGACGTAAGTTCGATCGGTTGTGAGAGGGACTCTTGGGACGCTGCGAAAGCCTACATCGGGTTTAGTGTCGTGCTAAGAGTCCCTTAACTTTAAGAGTTATTTGTGATTTGTTATTTGTGATTTGTGATTTGTTATTTGTTATGAGTTATTTGTTATTTGTTATTAGTAGGGTGCTTAGGGCCAGCCCTGTCTGGCGTGTCTGCTGAGTCTGGATAAAAGTCTCTCAAACACCTAAAATATCGTAGTTTGTAGGGTGCGCAATGCGCACCGGCTCATCTTGTAACGTGCGCAATGTCTACCGAAAAAGTCAACCAGTACGCATTTCGATGGGTATCAAAGTCAACTGGTGCTTACGGCCCACCCTACAAATTACCAAATTTCAAGCATTTTCGGCACTCAAAAGCAAGCTGGGCAGACACATTGACAGGGTTGGGTGCTTAGGGCGCACCTTACGCCTAGTCAGTAGTTTAGCGATCGAAAAAAAGGAACTAAATAAAGATTAATCCGTGTTTTCCGTGTCGTGAATAAAGGTTGTTGGTAATTGGTAAGTGGATAAACGTTTTTTCAAGCTATTTAATCTGACAGAAGAACAGGCGATCGCCATTCTGGAAACGCCGGCGGACAAACTCGACGATCCTTACGATCGCTACATTGCCGCCTCTCATTTAGTTAACTTTTCTACATCCGAGTCGATCGCAGCCCTGATCGCAGCCGTGGAAAATACCGACGATCGCCTAGACAATCGCGCAGTTCGCCGCAAAGCATCAGAAACCTTGGGGCGCTTGCAGGCTGTATCTGCATTAACATCCCTGCATTCTTGCTTGGGTGATGATGACTGTTATGTGGTAGAAAATGCAGTCTGGGCGATCGGCGAAATCGGTACGCAAAATCCCGATATATTAGAAGATATTGCCAAATTGCTCGACAAACCAGCTCAAAGCTATCGGGTAATTATCCACGCTTTGGCAAAATTGAATTACACAGCAGCACTCTCGCGGATTAGCAAATTTGTAGAGGATGAAGATGGGATGATTCAAGGTGCGGCTATCACCACAATCTGCCGCTTTTCGGGAGATTACTCGCAAATGTCGCGCGTGGTGGAATTACTGCAAAACATCAATGTTAACTCCCGCCGCAGCAGCATTCAAGATTTAATAGATGCCAAATATTATCGGGCAATTCCTGAGATTTCCCGCTGTCCAGTGTCTTTGGTGTTTCGTCTGCGGGCTGTGCGGATGCTGGCGAGTGTGGGCATTCCGGTGGGAGAGATTGCTTTTGCAGAAATTGAACCGATGCTCGATCGCGTAATTGGCGATCGGCCTTCCGACCTCGATTTAGTCCACGAATACGACCAATTGCCAAGCCTAGAATTTGCCATTAATGAACTCTACGAAACTGATTTCGGACGCTGTTATCTGGCAACCAAAACCATCCTAGAATCGTACAAAAATGAAGCACCGGATGCCTTAATGGCAACTTATGCAAAATCAGCATACAACGATTATGGCGCGCACTATCATGTCATGAAACTGCTCGGCTGGCTCAAGTACGCCCCAGCTTTCGATTTACTCATAGAAGCGCTGCACAATCGCGAACCGCAGTTTCAAAAATCCCGCGCCGCCGCAGCCATCGCCCTAGGCGAAATAGGCGATAAGCGCGCTGTTGCGGAACTAAAAACTTGTTTGATAACTCCCATTTGGGATTTAAAATATGCTACTTTGATGGCATTGGAAAAATTAGGAGATAACAGTAGTTGCGAGATATTGGCGGACGATGAGGATCTACTGATTCGGGCAAAAGCAGCGAGTTTAGGATCTAGAGTATAATACAATACGGGTATCCGCTCAATAAATCGGGGTAGACTACCGTGTTGGGAACGATTTTGCGATGTTTGAGGCTCGTCAGTGAGCGATTTCCCCCGATTTATTGAGCGGATACC
>JAJAYT010000240.1 GCA_026786085.1 Microcoleus sp. CAN_BIN18
CGCTCGATCGCGCGATTCGGCTTTGGCTAGATTTGCCCCACCAAGAACGAGGGAGATCGTTAGAGTCAAAATCATTGAAAATTTCGATACTGATTTCATTGACAGCGATTTGATTAGCATAATGATTCGGGATGAATTATTAGACAAGATTGCAAAAATAACTAGGACGGGCTCTCCGGCCCGTTCCACAAAAAACATTTTTTCTTGTGGAACAGGCATCTTGCCTGTTACAAAATTTGATTAAAATGACTTTTGCAATCTTGTCTATTACTTCCAACCCAACCACCTTAACAAAGGCACAACCAAATAATGACTGACTCCCAAACAAAGCCCGATCGCACTTCCCAACAAACCAAAAAACGCCACCGAGCCCCAAACTTGTAACCAGCCAAAAGTAGCGTCAGACGGAACCAGAATCCCGAAGAAAGTCCCCGGAAAAATGCTCAAAGCATTTAGAAACAAAAACAGTCCCGTAGAACAAACAGCCACTACCAAAGCATGAACTAATTGGTGACTCCGCAAACCCATTCCGATCGTTAAAGTGGCGATCGCAAACGCGCCCAAGATCACCCCCTGCACGCCACTAGAAGCTGTTGCTTCCATCCAGCACAAACCAGCCAACAAATAGCCCTGAGCTCCCATCAATCCAGACAGCCAATACTGTTTTTGCTGGCGAAAACTCCCCGCATCCGTCAAACCGATCGCAGTTCCTAATCCTGCAAATCCAAACAGCAGCACTTCGGGCCCGACAGCAAAAGTCATGTTAGGAATTAATTGATGCAAACCTTCATTCAGAAAACTCGCAACTTCCGGGCCGATAGGCGAAGCATAACCCAAAACTAAACCGCCGATCGCCCCCGCACTCCCACCAACCCCGCCGAGCACCATTTCCCAGCCCGTATCCAGAGAAGCTACCACGATTTGGGCGATCGCGCCGAACAGCAAAACCGTCAAACTTGCCGTTTTTTGCGCCGTCACTACTACTATTTGCCGGCAGAATTCCACAATAGCTTGACCGGTTGGGGCGGTCGCAATTTTGCCATTACTCTTAGCATAAATCTCCTTTAAGCGCGATCGAACTTCCCCAGCATTTACCGGACGCTGCTGCACATTCGATCGCACCATATCATCCAACAAATTCGCCAAAGCCGGACTCACAGACACAATATGTCGCCACCGCAACTCACCCGTCATCGGATCTTCAATTTCTGCCGGATACTTCCCCGTCAGCAAATGAATACAAGTCCGCCCCAGCGCATAAAAATCCGTCGCGGGCACCACACCACCACCGACAATTTGTTCCGGCGGGCTGTACCCAGGCGAAATCAACCGCGTCGAGCTCGGAGAATCTTTCCCCATCGGTTCCCCACCGCCCATCTGTTTAACTCCCCCAAAGTCGATCGTCACCAACTGCAAACCGCCCAAACCCTTGTTAAGCAATACTTGTGGCGATTCTGGGTCTCGCAGCATCAGATTGCTCGGTTTAATATCGCGGTGAATAATCTGGCATCTGTGCAACTCTTCTAAAATTTCCACAGCTTGACTCAGCCAACTAAACACCCATTCCTGCGGACAACCTTGAGGGTGCTCGTTGAGAACCTCTTCTAAAGTTTTGCCGTGAATCTTTTCCATGACCAAACAAGGCAAGTGCCTCGCTGTGACATTTCTATCCCCGCCTGAAAAATTTTGGGTTTGGACGTGAAAATAGCCGTCCGGCTCGACTCTAGGGACACCTGAGTGCCGCAAACGTGCCAAAACCAAAGCTTCCTGCTCGAACAGTTTCACCGCTTTCGGGGAAGTTTCGAGCAACAGTTTTAGGACGCGCTCGGTTTGAGTTTCTGTATCCCAAACTGTGAAAATCGATGCAAAACCACCGGAACCGAGACCCTCTAGAGGCACGTAGCGATTTTTGAGTCGCAGCGGAGTCCCGCAACTCTGACAAAAATTGTTGCCCCAAGTCTGAGGGTAAGGCCTTGGGCAATCTGGATTGATGCAGTGGACGGCTTTTGAGGAGGGATGGGGCACAACCAGAGTAGAAATGGGGCTAAATATGCTTAGTAGACTTACGCGCAGCTAACGCAGAAACCCGGTTTTAATCGAGGTTTAATTGCTGTAACGACGAATTTGCGTTGATACACCAGGTTGCTGCACAACTCCTGTCCATATTATGTGCTATGGTGCGGATTTTTGACTTGGTGGTCAGTCAGTCGATTTTAGATTTGAGATTTTGGATTGAAGAATTCAAGAATTGTTGGATGAGTTGCCGATCGCACTTGCAACCTCAGAAACCCGATTTCTCTGTAGATTTCTCGTTACTCAACCTAAATTTTTCATAGAAACCGGGTTTCTCGCCCCCTACGGGATTTTAGATTTTGGATTTTAGATTTTGGATTGCAGACTGAATTGCAGTTGAGATCGATCGCCCATCAATCTAGGTATTTATAACTAATTTCCCCTTCTCAATTCCCAATTACCAATTCTGATTTTTAAGTATTAAATTCTTTACATAAACCGTATCAATCCGCTGTTCGGCTCGCTGCACAAAATCTTTCGCGCGATCGAACTTCCCCGCCCCCTCTGCGATCCTAGCCTTTCCCCCTGCATCCTTCGCCGCTTGCATTTTATAAGATATGTTACAAATAATTGCCTAATGTAAAGTAAAATAAACAATACTTATGAGGATTAAAAGAATATTAAAATTTGAGAGTGTCCGTTTATTGGTATATTTTTAGGAGCCGGCCATCAGGCCCAAAAAATTAAGCGAATACTAGGAAGCGAGATATGGCTTACGCGCAAACCCAAACTCAATCAAAGGCTGGGTATAAAGCCGGAGTTCAAGACTATAAACTAACGTATTACACACCGGACTACACCCCGAAAGATACAGATATTTTGGCAGCATTCCGTGTAACTCCACAGCCAGGAGTTCCCCCAGAAGAAGCTGGAGCTGCTGTGGCCGCCGAATCTTCCACCGGTACATGGACAACAGTGTGGACTGACCTCCTGACCGACCTCGACCGCTACAAAGGTCGCTGCTACGACATCGAGCCAGTTCCCGGTGAAGACAACCAATACATCTGCTTCATCGCCTATCCTTTGGATTTGTTTGAAGAAGGTTCCGTCACCAACTTGCTGACCTCTTTGGTCGGTAACGTGTTCGGTTTCAAAGCTCTGCGTGCTCTGCGGTTAGAAGACTTGCGGGTTCCCATTGCTTACCTGAAAACCTTCCAAGGCCCTCCTCACGGTATTACCGTTGAGCGCGACAAATTGAACAAGTACGGCCGTCCTTTGCTCGGTTGTACAATTAAGCCCAAATTGGGTCTGTCTGCTAAGAACTACCGCCGTGCCGTTTACGAAGTTCTGCGCGGCGGTTTGGACTTCACCAAAGACGACGAAAACATCAACTCGCAACCGTTCATGCGCTGGCGCGATCGTTTCTTGTTCGTTCAAGAAGCTATTGAAAAATCCCAAGCAGAAACCGGCGAAGTCAAGGGTCACTACCTCAACGTAACTGCCCCTACCTTTGAAGAAATGATGGAACGGGCTGAATTCGCCAAAGAAATCAAAACCCCCATCATCATGCACGACTACCTAACCGGTGGTTTCACTGCCAACACCAGCTTGGCCAAATGGTGTCGCAAAAACGGTATTTTGCTGCACATTCACCGCGCAATGCACGCCGTGATCGATCGTCAAAAAAACCACGGTATCCACTTCCGCGTGCTTGCCAAGTGCTTGCGGATGTCCGGCGGCGACCACCTGCACTCCGGTACAGTTGTGGGCAAACTCGAAGGCGAAAAAGGCATCACGATGGGCTTCGTAGACTTGATGCGCGAAGACCACATCGAAGAAGACCGCAGCCGCGGTATTTACTTCACCCAAGATTGGGCCTCCATGCCTGGTGTCATGCCAGTAGCTTCCGGTGGTATCCACATCTGGCATATGCCAGCCTTGGTTGAAATCTTCGGCGACGACTCCTGCTTGCAGTTCGGCGGCGGCACCTTGGGCCACCCTTGGGGTAATGCACCTGGTGCAACAGCTAACCGCGTTGCTTTGGAAGCTTGCGTCCAAGCTCGTAACGAAGGCCGCAACTTGATGCGCGAAGGCGGAGACATCATTCGCGAAGCTTGCAAATGGAGCCCTGAATTGGCTGTTGCTTGCGAACTTTGGAAAGAAATCAAGTTTGAATTCGAGGCAATGGATACCGTTTGATGATTTTGGGTTGGAGATTTTAGGTTTTAGGTAGCAAACTTACTGTTATGTCTTTATCTTGGAAGAAGATTTACAAGTAAGTTTGCATCCAAAATCTAAAATTAACAATCCAAAACTCTTAAGGGCTGGGGTCAAAAATGGATCTCAAACAAGTTGCGAAAGACACCGCTAAGGTGCTGGCAAGTTACCTAACCTATCAATCCGTGCGGATTGTAGTCGCTCAGTTGAGCGAAACCAATCCTGCTCAGGCAATCTGGTTGAATGACTTTTCCACCAAGGGCAAAATCCAAGATGGAGAAGCTTACATTCAAGAGTTGCTGAGGGAAAATCAAGATTTAGGATTTCGGATCATGACGGTACGAGAATATCTGGCGCACGATGTGACAGAGTTTTTGCCAGAAATGGTTTCTACTGGCATTCAACAGTCGAATATGGAACACAGACGCCAGCATTTGGAGCGAATTACGCAGCTTAATTGGTCTGTGGCTAGCAGTAATTCTGAAACATCCTCAATAGATTCTGAACCGAATCTAGATAATTTGTCGAGTTAATCGATCGATAAGTGCGATCGAACACACACCTTAGAGATACAAAAAATGAGAACTTTACCAAAAGAGCGTCGTTACGAAACTCTGTCCTATTTGCCCCCGCTGACAGACGCACAAATCGCCAAGCAACTGCAATACATCTTGGATCAAGGCTACATTCCCGGCGTAGAATTCAACGAAACCTCTGCCCCTGAAATGCGCTATTGGACTTTGTGGAAGTTGCCTTTATTTGGTGCTCGCAGCGTCCAAGAAATCATGGTTGAAGTTCAAGCTTGCCGCCAAGAAAATCCTCAGTGCTACATCCGCGTCATGGGTTTTGACAAC
>JAJAYT010000241.1 GCA_026786085.1 Microcoleus sp. CAN_BIN18
GCGGCAGCGGCGCTCTTTCTAACTTCGGTACTCGCAACCCAATTTACTATTTGACAGGCGGTTCTGGTATCGCTCTGCGGCATCAGTTTGGGGAAAAACTCGAACTGAGTTTGGGATATTTGGCCGGCAACGCCGCGAGCCCGACGCGGGGTAACGGTTTGTTCAACGGTTCCTATGGTGCTTTGGCTCAGTTGACTTTCAAACCGACAAGCACTATGGCTTTAGGTTTAACTTACGTTAATTCCTACAACTTCGTTACCGGTACCGGCAGCAATGCTTCTAATTTCCCGGCGCGTCTCGGTTCCTTCGGCATCGACAGCGACAGCAATCTGCCAGTTTCTAGCAATTCCTACGGCGCGCAAGCTTCGTTGAAACTGGGTCGCCGAATTGCAATTGGCGGTTGGGCGGGTTACACCAACCAGCGCATTTTATCGAACTTGGCTACTCCTACTGGTTCTGTGCAGCGGGGAGACCAAAAAATCTGGAACTGGGCTGTTACTTTGGCTTTTCCCGATTTGTTGAAAGAAGGAAATGTGGCGGGGATTCTGGTAGGGATGGAGCCGCGGGTGACAAGTTCTACTAATCGGACTTTGCCGGAAGATAAGGATACTTCGCTGCACATTGAAGGTTTCTATCAGTTTAAGTTGAGCGACAATATCTCGGTCACTCCTGGTGTGATTTGGCTGACTGCTCCGGATCACAATAATGATAACTCTGATTTGGTGATTGGGGTGGTCAGAACTACGTTTACTTTCTAGGTTGTGGGAGTTTTTTAACCGCAGATGGATGCGGATAGACGCAGATGAGGTATTGGGTGTTTGCCATCTGTTTCTATCTGCGTCTATAGCAAGAAACTAAAGCCTAAAGTCTCAAATCTCAAATGGTTCGCGGGAAGATTTGCACTGCACGATCGCTAATGAAAATATTTAGACCTACTGCTGTATTTCTCGGCCCTTCTCTTTGTCAAGATGAAGCTAGGCAAATTCTAGAGGCAGATTACTATCCCCCTGCAAAAAAGGGGGATATTTACCGAATTATTGCTTCTGGTGTTAAAACTATTATTTTAATTGATGGGGTTTTACAGAGTGCGAGGCCTGTTTGGCATCGGGAAATTTTGGAGGCGCGAGCGCTGGGTATTGCAGTGTGGGGTGCTTCGGGAATTGGTGCGTTGAGAGCGGCAGAATTGCAGGCTTTTGGCATGATGGGTTTTGGAACTATTTTTGAATGGTATCGTGATGAAATTATTGACGGAGATGATGAAGTAGCGCTGCAATATGCTGCGGAATCTGATAATTTTTCTCCGCTTTCCGAACCGCTGGTTAATATTCGCTATACTTTGCTCAATGCTGTTAAAGATAATTGTTTAACTGCGGAGCAAGCTGAGGATTCGATCGCCTATGTTAAGGGGTTGTACTATGCCGATCGCTCTTTTGGACAGTTATTGAAAAGTCCTGTTGCAGAAAGTTGGTCTCAGTCCGATCGAGCTAAGCTAGAAAATTATTTGCTAACCAAACAGGTCAACTTAAAAAAGATTGATGCTATTAAAATACTGACTTTAAAAGCTCACGATCGAGAGCCTTTACCTTCGCAGTTTCAATATAGCTTTCTGCCGCCCACACCAGAAATTCAGACAAAAAAACTGGCTATGAGTGGGTTTATTGGTTCGCAGGATATCGTTAGCGGAGCGCAACTTTGGCAAGCGGCGATCGAGGATGCTAGTTTGATAGCTGCTATGCAAGTAGCTTTATCAAAACATTGTTTTATTCGGGAATGGGCAAAAAAAAATGGTGTTTCTGTCCCGGAAGAAAGCTTAGATGATTTGATAAGAGACTGGCAAAGAGAATACAATATAGTTGACAGTCAAGAATGGTTGCAGTCTAATGGTTTAACTCGATGCAGCTACAAAACTTTGCTGGGCGATCGTCTCTTAATTAATTGGGTGACAAAACAAACACCTGAATATTTCGGCATAGATTGGAATTGGCAAACAGCTATTCAGCAAGAATTACAAGTTACTGGAAAAACTGAAAACCTAGCTGTTGATAATGAAAGTGCGAATAGTGTAGAATTGCAAGCGCTCCGAGATACATTATCGCAGCGATGCTTTATTTTAGAATGGGCAAAACACAATGGCATTTATCCGCAAAATATAGATAAAACAAGAGCGATCGCACAAAGAGAGTTGGCAGAGTGGATTGTCAAACAAGGGCCAAACTATTTTGGCATACCTTGGAGTTTTCCCGTTGCTTTGTGCGGGGAATTGCAGATTACTGGGAAAGCAGCGCAAATACTTAATTGATACCGCACAAAAAACTATATCATGTCCGATCGATTAACCATGATTCATGTAGGGGCGGGTTCGCTTAGATATACAATGAAAACGAGAGATTCAGTAAACCCGCCCCGATCGAATTTATAAGTTTGAGTAAACTCCTGGAAAAATAGCTATGGATTTATTAAATAAGCAATACATCAGCGGCACGCATCGATTAATTTCACCAGAACAAACTCTGGCAAACATTCAACCTCACTTAGCGGCAATGGGAATTACTCGCTGTGCGGATATTACTGGTTTAGATAGGCTCGGAATTCCTGTTTACTGTTCTATCAAACCGGGCGGACGCATGGTCCAAGTTCACCAAGGAAAGGGGTTGATTCCTGTTGCTGCTAAAGTCTCAGCACTTATGGAAGCAATTGAGGTTTTTCATTATGAAAATCCTCAGTTAGATTTATTAAAAACTGACTGTTTTAGTAGCCTTTCCCGCAGTGACAAAACAGTAGTTAAACCGGAGATTTTACCTCTATATCTTTCTCAAAACTTTTTCAGCACGGATTTTGTAATTGATTGGATCGAAGCAGAAAATTTGCTAACAAATACTGAAGTTTGGATGCCTGCAAGTGCTGCTTGTATTTGTTCGCCGTCGCTGTACAGTTTCTCTTCTAACGGTTTAGCTAGCGGCAATCATATTGTAGAAGCTACGCTGCACGGATTTTACGAATTAATTGAACGGGATGCGATATCTCGTCTTAGCATTAACGGTCGTTTAAGTCTCAATGGCTGTCAAGTTATCGCTCTAAATACTGTCAAGGATGCAGCAGTCTTAGAATTAATTGATAAATTGAATTTAGCTCATTTAAAATTGGTATTAATCTGGGTAAAAAGCTGTATATCTATTAATACTTTTTGGGCAATTATACTAGATAAAAATCCCCTGAATCCTTCGATAATGGTTAATATGGGTTACGGCACTCATCTTAGCGGTGGTGTGGCGGCTGCGAGGGCTATTACTGAGGCGGCTCAATCTCGCTTGACTTTTATATATGGTGTGAGTGAGGAATTGGCGGAGGAACTCCCTCAAGAACGTAGCAATACTTATTATAAAATTTATAATTTTTTTGATACTTTGGCAGCAACTGCAAATTGGCAAAACCTGAAAAATATGGCGGGAGATAATTTAAGCGAAGATTATACTTATGTTTTGCAAAGTCTGGCGTCAGCGGGTTATCAAAATATTTTTCGCGTCAATCTAACGCGAGATCCGTTTAAGATTCCGGTTGTCAAAGTTTTTGTTTCGGGCTTGGGCTACAATCCCGCTATAACAGGGTAAATAGTTGATAATTGATAGTTGATAGTTGATAGTTGACAGTTGACAGTTAAAGTATGGTGCGTCAGGCGATTTAAGATTGGCGATTGACGATTTTAGATTGATTAATCGAAAATCGAAAATCGAAAATCGAGCGAGCGACGCACCATACCCATCATCAAGGGGGTGGCTAACCCAGAGTTGGGATTAGATGGCTTTTATAAGTCTGCAATCAACCTTGCTTTTCTTAAAATAAAGGTTAATACTGTCTCTTCTTGGGAGATGATGTCTGCTGTTACTTCCATTCCAGGTTGAATGGGATACCGTATATTGTCTTTTAGCAAATAGGTGTTTTCTGGTTCAATTGTTACTTGATAATGCGGTGTTTCTGAGCTAGTATTAGCGGGTTGAGAAATTGCAGTTGTAGTATCAGGCGCGATCGCCCTGACAGCGGCTTTGAGAGTTCCGTAGTCGGGATAGGGATAGGCGGAAATTCGCAGTTGTACTTTACCTTGCGGGCAGTCTGCAACTTTTTTTTGCTGGCAAATTTGCACTTTGCCGATATCTTGGGCGGCAACGCGGGCGATGATGATAGCGGGAGCATTTGTGGGGGCAATTTGGGCGATCGCTTCTGTGGAATTCACTACTTGACCTGAATTTCGCAGTTCTAGTTTGAGAATTGTGCCGTCAGCAGTTGCACGAATGACTGTTTTTTTGAGTTCTGTTTCTACTTGTTGAAGTTCTTTGCGATCGCGATCGAATTGTTGGCCAATCTCTATTTGCTGTTGGATCAAGGCTTCTCTTTCTCTATTTAATGTGGCGATTGTTGATTCTCCAGCGGCTTTTTCTTGGGCAATACGTTCGGAGGCGATCGCGATTTCGGCAGTGCTGGGATTGAGGGCTGTTTTAGCTCGCTCCAATCTTGCTTTCGCCACTTCAATTGCTTGTTGTTGCCGTTCGATCGTTTGTTTTTGGGCTTCAATAGCTCCTTTTTGAGCTGCCACTGCTTGTTCTTGCTGCTTGACTGCTAGTTCTGCTTCATCTAATTGATCCTGAGCTAAAGCCCCTGTTTCTTCTAAAGGTTTATATCTGTTCCACTTAGAATTTGCTGCTATTAATGCTGCCTCGCTGGATTTTAAATTCGCCTGACTCGATTGGAAATCGGCCCGAGCTTTTTGCAATTCTTTTTGAGCCAACCTTAAATTTGCCCGAGCTTCTTCTACTTCAGCAGTGCTATTTTGCTGTCGGTCTTGATAATCTCGTTGGCGGCGAATTAGTTCAGATCCAGCAGAGGTTACAGCACTGTTTTTGCGGTCAATTTCTGCCATTTTTTGAGTATCTAAAGCGCGAATTTGTGCTGCTACTTGAGCTAGTTGCAGTTTAAGCTGTCCGATATTTAATTGTAATTTGCTTTTTTGGGTTTGCAGGGCAGAATCGTCGAGAATTGCGATCGCGCTTCCCTGTTTTACTACTTGATTTTCTTTGACTTTAATGCTTTCTACCGTACCCGATAATGCTGCTTGAACGATTCGCACTTCTCCAGCGGGGCGGACATTAGCAGGCGCTCTGACAGTGACATCGTATTTGATAGCTGCTGCGAGGGTAAAAGCAATTCCTACAGCAGTAATTTGCAAGAGTCCTCCCACCGCTATCCACCGGTTAATTGGTGGCAGAAAATCTGTGCTTTTTGCTGTTGGGAGAAAAGCTTCGTTGGAGTCGTTTATTGTCATTTTTAAATAATATTAACTGTCAACTGTCAACTGTCAACAATCAACTGTCAACTGTCAACAGTCAACTATCAACTATTCCTTCTACTTATCTAGAAAGAATGACCCTAAAAGCGCTCGCGATCGCTCGTTGGGTCAACTGCTAAATTGATGTGATTTTTTTGGGATGAGTTGATGAGTTTTAGCTAAAACAGCTAGAGAAATGTTTACGCAAGGCTGATGTCTTCAGCAGCTATGCCGCCGAAATGGTGAACCGACGAACTGCACCGACTCGTACCGCAAGAACAACCGCCAGATACAGATGACATATCTTCATCTGTTAGTTCGATTAATCCCGCCGGATTTTCGGGCAATTGAGCTTTTTCTTCGTCAGTCAAGCTGTCGCGATAGTCTTCATCCTTCCACGCACGGATGATATCTATATTTGACATTTTTCACCTCCATTAAATCGAGAGTTTAATATCATGTCTTTTCGATCAAGCGCGATCGATCGGACAGGATATAAGTTGGCTTTTTGCCATGAAGCAACTATAGCATTTTATGAGAATGATTATCATTGTAATTCTTATCAAAACTCCTAAAAATTATATTTACTGCTAATGCAACTAGAAAGTGATAAGTTTTATGAATTATTAATCTATGACAATATGTCAGATTAACTTATGTTTAATTTATGTAAATTTATGGGTTTAAAAAATCCAAGTGTTCTCCCGCTTGAGAACGGAGTTCTGTCACAGTTCCTTGGAGTTTGACCCGCCCATTGTCTAACAGAACAATCCAATCGGCTCGATTAATAACTCTGGGACGGTGACTGATGAGAATAGTAGTTTTGCCTTGGCGGTGGGAAAGCAAGCGATCGAGAACTTCTGCTTCGCTAATGGGATCGAGATTGGCAGTAGATTCGTCTAAAATTAACACAGGCGGATCTGTAACAATTCCAAGTGCGATCGCCAATCTTTGTCTCTGTCCTCCAGAAAGATTCGCACCTAATTCTCCTAAAATAGTTTGATATTTGCTGGGAAGTTTACTAATAAATTCATCGGCTTTAGCAATCTGACAAGCTTTGACTATTTCCTCAAAACCCACATGAGAATTTCCCAAACGGAGGTTATCAATAATTGAGCGAGTCCAAAAATGAGCATCTTGGGGAATAATGACAATTTGTTGTCTGATGCAATCGAGGGAAAGGTCTTGCAAGTTATAAGGCCCGATCGAAATATTGCCGGATTGAGGCTGATATAAACTAGCAATAATTTTTGCGATCGTGCTTTTACCGCACCCTGATTTGCCAATCAATGCAATAACTTTTCCCCCTGTTATCGTGAGGGAAAAGTTTTCTAATAACTCTACTCTTCCTGCGTGTTGAAAGTTGAGATTGCTGCAAGCAATATCTGCATTGCCACTAATTTTGACAAAAGGCTTGGGATTTTTTTCTTCTATTTCAAGAGTAGAATCAATTACATCAGTTAATCTCTCAATAGCCGATCGGGTAAAAGCCAATTGATTGACCAAGCCGATCGCTGTAGTAATGAATAGCAGAAAATTTCTATTCATGGTACTTAAAGCTAGTAATTGCCCGATGGTTAATTCCCTACTAAAAACTAAATTGCTGCCAAACCAAAGCAAAACAATCTCTCCACCGCTAGACAATAAACCCGAAAATATATTATTAATAATAGCAATCTGACTCGTGTCAAAAGTTAAGCGAGCCTGCCGCCCGTATCGAACTTGAAATTCTTCCCAAAATTCAGGAGCAGCATTTTTGGCTTTAATGACAACCGCACCTTTAAAAGTTTCAATTAACAAAGCAGTATTTTCCGCAGCTACCACTAAAGAATTGGTAATATTCTGCTTGAGTTTAGGCAGCAAAACAATTGTAGATACAGTCGTTGCGCCGCCAATTGTCAGAGTAACTGCAAGTAGTTGAGTGCTGTAAAACATCATTAAACAAATAGAAGCCACAGCGACAAAAAATTGACTCGGCAACAAAATCAGAGCTTGGGATACAATCTGGTTAACTTGTTCGATATCTCGCAATCGACTGGCAATTTCACCGCTGCGGTGCGATTCGTAATACGTTAGCGGCAAACCGAGAATTGTTCTGCCAAATTCCAAAATTAAATCTAATTGCAATCTCTGGGCAAAATGAGTGACTAAATTTAACTGAACAAATTTTAAACTGCTGCTAACTAAATTCATCAACATGACGCCAATTACCACAGCATTGAGAAGTTTAAAATCGCCTCTAACTAGCACGTCATCTGTGAGAATTTGCAGTAAAAATGGAGATGTGAGAGCAAGCAAACCTAAAACTAGATTAATCAGTAAAGCTTCAGCGAGAATGTGCTGGTAATTCCAGAAGCGCTGAAAGAAACGCTGAATGCTGCTAACTTCACCTCTGTCATCTGCTTGCAGTTGAAAGTTAGGGCGAGGTTCTAACAGCAACATTACGCCATTTTTCCAGCATTCTAGCAACTCTTTTTTAGAGACGTAGCGAATCCCAAAACCCGGATCGGCGATGACATATTTGTTGCCTTTTCGCCCGTACAAAACTACCCAGTGAAAGCCTTTCCAATGAATAATTCCCGGTAAAGGTACAACTTTTTGGTTGATTAACTCAAGGGAAGCTTTCACGCCTCGGGCTTCAAATCCCAGCGTTTTAGCCCCTTGTTTGAGGTTGAGCAATGTTGTTCCTAATGCTCCCGTACCCGATACAGCACGAGCGCGACTGAGGGAAAAAAGCCGCCCGTAATATTTGGCGATCGCAACTAAACAAGCTGCGCCGCAATCTTCTTCATTGTGCTGCAAAAACACCGGATATTTCATAAAAAAGTCAGTAGTCAGTAGTCCGTTCAGTAGTCAGCAGTGCGAGCGTCCCCGAAGAGCGAATGTAGTCATTAGTGCGAGCGTCCCCGAAGAGCGAATGTAGTCATTAGTCAGTAGTCAGAATGGGGGTGAAAGTAATAGCAGAGAAGGGACGCGATCGCGCGCCGCCAGCCGCAAAAAACCATAACCAATTCCTGCCAAACCTGTCATCAAACCCAAATTTTCTACCTCCATCGGTACATCGCAAATCCAACCATTTTCTTCAATACTTGCCAACACATCTGCTGCAATTTTGCAAACATCTGAAGCTTGACAAATATTCAACATTTCCCGACAGTCATCGAGAAACTCTAAATTGCCAAGATCGCCATTGCACAAAGAATGATTGTAACCGAATCCGCCCGCGATCGCAGTTTCCATTGCTGTCTCAATTTCAGCGCGAATTTCTGCACCTTCAACATACTTGAGGGAATGCAATCGCGCCATCCCAATTCCCGGCGCACCGTGACTCCAACCCAATCCAAATAATATCTGATTTTCCAGTTCAATTCGCAAATCCGGCCAATTTTTCATTTGCTGCGAAAACAAACTCCGTTCGTAGGCGATCGCACCAATTGCCGCCTCCCGAAAACGCTGTTCTCCGCTGAATGCTGCTAACTCGAACAATGCTCTAGCAATTCCCGCAGCCCCGTGAGAAAATCCTGTTAGCGGTTTGCATTCGGGAAGAGTTATCCAACCGATTCCTTGCTGCATAGTTCGGGCTGTTTTTAACAGGCGATCGCCGCATTTAATCGCAGCAATTTTTAGGCGATCCTCGGGAACGTACTGATACAAACCCGTCAAAACATGAATACACCCTGCCGCACCGCCAATAATATCTAATTGCTCGTCTTTTTCAATTAAAGGCGGTAGTTTTTGCGCCCAGACAACTGCTTGAGACATCAATTCCGGCTGTTCCCACAATTTGCCTAAATGAGTTAGAGTATAAATCAAACCCGCCCACCCATTAAAAGCCCCAATAGAAGTTATTAAATAGCCTTCATACTTGACTTGATGCAGGAGCGATCGCAAAGCTGAACGTGCTAGTTTCGTGTAGCGATTATCTCCCGCAATTGCTCCCAAATAAGCTAAAAACATGGCAATACCGGGCATTCCATCAAACAAATCCCATCCTAAAGCATGGACAGTCCAGCGATTAGTACCAGCAAATACAGGTGCAATCCAACCTGCAAAGTCGCCATGACAAATAGCCAGAGATTCTAACCTTTCAGCAACAGCAACCGCCGCTTGTAAATAAGCTGCATTAGCAGTATTTCGATCGGGGATTTGCAGCGTTGGCGGTACTGCATAAGTTGGCGATTTTTTAGGTTGTGCAACCATTGACATTGCTGTCAGAGAAGTGCGAATAAACCAGAGTTGTTGCGCCAAATCTGCTTCGCTGAATTGCTGGAGGCGATTCCGTACTGATTTCAAGCCAGTTTCCTCAAAAAAATCGGGGATACATTCGCCATTTTCCAGCCATAAATTGCGGGAATTGGGGCGAGTCAAGAATTTGGGTATGTCCCCTTGTTCCAAAGCTGTTTTCTCGGCATTAATTGCCACTTCTAAATAAGGGAAAGTTGGAACTTCAACCCAAAGTCGATCGAACAGGCGATCGCGATCTAAAGCATCCCGCAAAACATCGGGATGGAAACTTTCTCGCAGCAATAATCCGTAACTCCGAGTTTCTCGCAGAATCACCCGCACTTCATCGTTAGCAAAGCGATTTAAAAATTCGCAAAATTCATCGCGGTGCCGTACAATTAATCGATAAATAGCAGTAAATCCATCTGCGATCGCGCCGCAATAATCTAAAACATTTACCGATTCGCCATTTAAACGCGGCTGATTGTCGCCGATATTTTGCATTTTATCCGTACCTAAATCTGCTAAACCCGACTTTTTGGCTTGAGAAAATTCAGCAGAATTGCCGCCGATCGCGCTGACATCAAATCCTCGTTCTTCCCGATTAGCTAATTCTCGTTTCGGTAACAATCCCACCCGCAAAACAGACTGACTCATCCTGTGACGTGCCGGCAGCTTTGCATTAGGTGAATCCGGTGCATTGGGACGCGGATGGAATAGCGATTCTAAGTCAATTAAAACAGGGTGTTCGCCTGCTGCAATGATATTTTCAGCATGAAAATCGGTTCCTTCAATAGCGTACAGTAAAGCCAAGCAGCTACCGAGGCGCTGATAAAAATTTTCGACTTGTTTCGAGTTGTCGCAACTTTTTGCTGCGATGAATTCTACCCAGCCGTAAGTGCCGCGATCGAGAATTTTTAAATTTAAAAATAGTTCGCTGTTGTGAGTCGCATTTATCCAGTTTAAAAGTTCTTGGAAATGGACATCTACGGCGAGGGGTTTTGGTTTGTAAACGACTTGAAAACCGGAGCTGAATTTAGCAATAACAACCGATCGCCCGCCATTATGACTGTCACCAACATTATTATTTATTTCGACCAAAAACCCTGGCTCGATCCCATTATTTAATTCCCTGCAAATTACTGACCAGTCCGCACGCAAGCGTTTGATAAATTCCAGGCTGACTTCAACCCACCGATCGATGCAAATAACTAATTGTCTTGCTAAGACTGGATATTCTTGTAATAGCGAAATGCAGGTTTCCGGGTTTTGCAAGCGTTTTTGGAAATTGTCAAAGCGCTCTTGAGGAGTTTCTCCCGACAACAAACCTTGCAAATGCGCTACGTTAAATTCTAGCATCATTGTCCGATCGAACATCCAAAATAACCGCTCGGGCAAAAAGGCTAATAGGATTGATTCAATAATGCTGTCATCATCGGAAATTGGTAATTTATCTAATTTTTTAATTTCTCGGTACAGGTATTTAAAACCTCGATCGATTAGAGGGGCGATCGCGCACAAAAACCCCTTGTTTTGCCAAATATTTTTCAGACTAGATTCGTCGGAACTAACAAAAACTTGCTTTAATTCTTGCAACCAAACTAAATTACCAATATGTCGTTTTGCCAAGCCCTTAATAGGTTCTCCCAACAGATATCGAAACTCTGATTCTGAGATTTTATCTAAAGCTAGTCGCTTATCAAAATAAGTAGGATTTGTCAAGGGGTATTGACTTCGCCAGCGCTGCCACCGGCGATCGCTCAATTGGGCATCAAACCCATTTTGCACCAATGTTTTACCTGCACCCAAAGACTCAATCCTCTCCGTCAAAGTTAGAGCCCGATACCAAATTGCCTCGAAATTTTCTCGTTCCATAATTGTTGCACCCCTTGTGCTGTTGCGCTTTGAACCTGTTTGACCGCTTGTCTGTTGACTCGTGCGATCGGCCTCAACTAGCCTAGATTGCGAGCCAACTCGATCGAAGACATTCCCTTTTGACTACGCATTCTTACTGACCTTCTTTACTTTAGCGCAAAAATGTGATAATGATTATCATTGTATCGCACAGTGTGAGTAGGAGGCAACCCCAGCAAGCAATAAATCAAGACAGAACTCGGGCAAGAACATTTGTAAATTGCGTTTCGTAGGGGCAATTCCCCCGCGCTTGCCCGCCGATTGAGGAATGTTGCACAACTTGTAGGGACAATCTCCTTGCGATCGTCCCGCTTGCATCTTGCAGGTTTTGTCAAGGCGAATTAGACACAGCCAACTTAATTTGTGAAAAGGTAAAGGCCCCGACTTCGCGCCCAAGTTTTCGGGAAGCTGAACTATTACAACTTTCACAAACTATTTAGGCTTGCTGCAGCCAATACGAAACCAGTAAGGGAGATTTTTTGTTCAATTATTAGGTGTGAGAGGCAGAAACAATGAATGCGAAAATCAGGTGGAATTTATTTTTAGCAACTACTCTAGGAATTTCTGTTTCAGCAGTGCCATTTGCGGCAGCAGAAACGACAGCAGCAGCCCCACAAACAACCGCAACTACAGCACGAAAAACAGAACAAAATGAGGTACAAGCATCATCTAGCAATCTTTTAAATTTTCAGGAATTAACTCAGGTTCAAGCTAGCGATAGTTATTCTGAAACTGCCAGCAGTTCGACTTTTGATGTTGATTTAGCTGCTAGCGAAGCAGACGCTCGATCGACTGCCAAGAAGCAGGAAACAGAAGATGAAGTAGCGATCGGTTTGGATCGATCCGAGGGCGATCGACTGAATTCCGACACAACAGAAAACCAAGCAATCCACCAACAAGCAAAGCAGCTACTAGCAGAAGCACCAGCCCCAAAAGACAATCAATTATCCGATCGCACAACCAGAGATACATCTCTTGAAACCGTCAGTTCCGACAGCGATTTAACCGATGAAAATAACTCAAGGGAGCAAGTCACATCGGTATCTCAACTCTCCGACGTAAGACCGACAGACTGGGCATTTCAAGCACTGCAATCTCTAGTAGAAAGATACGGCTGCATAGCGGGATATCCCGACGGCACATTTCGAGGAAATCGGGCAATGACTCGCTACGAATTTGCCGCCGGTTTAAACGCTTGCTTGGATAAAGTTAACGAGCTAATTCGATCGGGAACAAACAACTTAGCCACCAAAGAAGACTTAACAGCCTTGCAAAGATTGCAAGAAGAATTTGCCGCCGAACTCGCTACCCTGCGCGGGCGAGTAGATGCCTTAGAAGCCAGAACAGCAGAACTCGAAGCCAACCAATTTTCCACCACAACAAAACTGCGCGGTGAAGTCATTTTTGCCCTGACAGATGTTTTGGCAGGAGACAAGGTATCTACCAGATTGCCAGCCCTACCGCTCGATCCAATTACCCGAGCACCCCAAGGATCGAGACGCTTCGATACAGAAGAACAAAGCACTGTTTTTGCTAACCGCGTGCGCCTCGAATTGCATACTAGCTTTACGGGGACAGACGATTTAAAAATTCGGCTTGTCGCGGGCAATTCAGCACACCCCGCCAGAAGCGCACCCGATAATATTAAAGGATTTGAATATGGCCCCAACCCTGTTATCGGATATATTTCTGTTGCAGATCAAGCTGGAGTTGGCAGAAGTCCTGAAGGACAGCAAACTTTTCAAGACATCGGTACTTTGTCTGCCAATAACTCATTTGGGTTAAACCATTTAAGTTATAAGTTCTCCGTGACTCCCAATCTGCGCGCTGTAATTATGGCGAGGGGCGGCGAACATTTCGATTACGTACCGACAACTTTTAGCAGTTGGGATGACGATAATGGCGGGACTGGTTCTCTATCTCTTTTCGGTCAGAGAAATCCCATCTACGCTATTGGTAATGGTGCGGGTTTGGGTTTGAATTACGACTTAAACAGAAACTTGAGTTTGAGTGTTGGTTACTTGGCGGGAAATGCAGAAAATCCTGCGGAGCAAAATGGTTTGTTTGACGGCAAAAACTCAGTCTTAGCGCAGTTAACATTCCGCCCCAGCAGCAATCTTGCTGTGGGATTGATTTACAACAGAGGCTACTTTACTAACGGCAATATCTTTAATAACGATTTGGGTACGTCTCTGGCAAATAACCCAATTTTTCCGGCTGATAAATACACCACCAATTCTTACGGGTTATCTGGATTGTGGCGGCTTTCCCGCCGATTTGCTGTTAATGCTTGGTTTGCTTATACCGATGCTCAAAGTGCTTCGGGAATTATCGGGCCCGGCACTCGTTTCGAGACTCGTTTTGACAGCAGCAGTGCTGATATTTTGACTTACGGAGTTTCTTTGGCTTTTCCCGACCTTTTTAAAGAAGGAAATCTCGGCGGGATTGTGGTGGGTGCTGTGCCTCACATAACTAGAGCGAGGATACCTTCTCCCTTTGACGCACCTCAGAGTTTTCCTGATAATTTTACCGGTTTTGGGACTGATGATTCTGTGAAACGGATTCCGAGTCGCGCGACTCCTTTTCATGTAGAAGCTTTCTACGTTCATCGAGTAACAGATAATATCTTGCTGACTCCTGGAGTTATCTGGTTGACTGCGCCCAACCAAACCAATAAAAATCCTGATGTTGTCATTGGGACTTTGAGGGCTACTTTCCTGTTTTAGGATATTTCCCTTGAGGCAGATATGACCAGCTTTAGTTAAAATTCGCTTTAGTTAAAGTTGGTCTGCAAATTAATGTTAATTTGATGCGATCGCCAGCGAACAGTTACGACAAAAGCAATACACTTTATCCCAAGAGCTTTTAGCTGTAAATTACATAGAATTTAGACAAGATTGCCTAAATTTTTGATTTAAGTGAGAAACCGCAGATGTAGGCGCTTCGCCTTCCCGAAGGGTACGCGGATTAACGCAGATAATTGCCAGATAGTTTGCAACTTTTGTAAGAGGTCTTTTGTACAATGGGAGCTTGGGTTTAATGTTTAAACAGAAATGACCAGCTTTTGCAAAAGCTGGTCTGCACAAATAGTTAAATCCGTTGTTTGTTTTTCCCACAGTGTTTTTCTCACAGTGAGGAAACCCAAGTTGCACGTTTCTTTGCAGCGGGTTCTAAGAAACATATCATCTGTCTTAAGGGTTACTTTTGCAACAACAATTATTGTTTTGTAATAAAACTTTACATTAGAAACTGATTTTTGGGTTTGTAGTGAGGAATTAACTTCTCAGATTTTTGCATCGGCAGGTATTAATAAAAAAAAACCAAATGACGAAAGAAGTACTCA
>JAJAYT010000242.1 GCA_026786085.1 Microcoleus sp. CAN_BIN18
ATTTTGGAGGGGTGAAGCATTCCGGCAGATAATTTATTAGTTATAAGCATAGACTCACTGCCGGAATGCTTCACCCCTACGGATATATTTACAAAGATGGGATGCTCCCAGGAATAGTCTGTTTGGGAAAAAGCTAGAAGGAAACGATTTACCGCCCAAGCGGGGGCGGGTTTATGAAATTGTTGATTTTCGGCTCATATTGTTGGTGAAATCCGCCCCTACAGAAATATTTTTCTTCCTTCTTCCTTCTTCCTTCTTCTTTCTTCTTCCCTCTGCCAACAGTTAACTGTCAACTGTCAACTGTCAACTGTCAACTGTTACTATTTGCCAATCTCAATCTTGTAGTCGGGGCTGATGCCATCGGCTGCCAAAGCAACTTTTTCTCTGACGTTTTGGGGCAGAGGAACGTAGCCCAATTCGGAACTAACTTTTTGACCTTCGGTTAAGCCGTATTCAACCATTGCCTCGATGGCTTTGGCTTTGTTGGGGTCTGCAACTGTTTTGGGGACGAGCATCCAAGTGTAGGTGACAATTGGATAGGATGTAGCGCCTTCTGGGTCTTCGATAAATGCCCGCAAATCTTCCGGCAGGGGCACTGTCGCTAAAGCTGCTGAAGCTGACTCGTCGCTAGGTACTACAAATGTGCCTGCTTTGTTTTGTAAAGATGCAAATTTGACGTTGTTGTTTTTGGCATAGCCGTATTCTATGTAGCCGATGCTGCCTGCGGTTTGCAGGATTTGGCTTGTGATGCCTTCGTTGCCTTTTGCACCAATAAAAGTACCAGTTTTGGGCCACTGTACTGTCTTGCCGTCGCCTACTGCTGCTTTCCAGTCGGGGCTGATGGCACTGAGGTGTTTGGTGAAGACGGCAGTTGTACCGCTACCGTCGGAACGGTGGACGACGGTGATGTTTTGGTCTGGCAATTTAGCACCCGGATTGGCTGCGGCAATTTTGGGGTCGTTCCACTTGGTAATTTTACCTTGGAAGATTTCTGAGTACACGTCTCTGGGCAGTTTGAGTTCGGGTACGTCTGGCAGGTTGTAGCCGATGACGATGCTGCCCGCTGTCATGGGTAGCAAAATCACGCCTTTGTCTGCTGGCACCTTCCCTATTTCCTCGTCTGTCATGCCGGTGTCGCTGGCCCCAAAGTCTACTGTGCCTTTGGTAAATTGTTCGATTCCGGCGCCGCTGCCTACTGATTGATAGTTAATTTGTACTTTGGGGTTGATTTTGTTGAAGTCTTGAAACCAACGCTGATATAGGGGCGCGGGGAATGATGCGCCTGCTGCTGTGATGGCTACGTCTGAGGCGAGGGCGAGTTTGGTGTTGGCTGCTGGGGCTGTGCCGGTGGCTGCAACGGGGGATGCGCCGGGGGATGCTGCGGTGTCGCCGGGGCTGGGGCTGCTGCTGGTTGTGCTGCCGCCGCCGCAAGCTGCTAAGCTAAGGGCGATCGCCATTGCGGAAATTGCAGTAGTCAGCCGATTTGAATTAATCAAGTTGATACGAAAAAGCATAAGTATAGAAAGTTGCGATCGTTATATGGGTGTCTCGCCATAGCATATCGCGCGAAAGTAAAGGTTAGGTTAAAAATATTTACATTTTATCTTAATCTAATGTTAACCAAGATTAAATTAATTCATTGATGAGCTTGACAAGTGTGATTTTATCAGATGTTAGCAATATAAATTGGTAGAGAAACAAGGATGCGATCGCCCTCCTCGCGAAAAATTCCGTTAAATGATCGCAAGATCCAGGCCTAAGAACCAGAAAACCATACAATGGTGCTTGTTTTGACCAAAGCACAGGGGATTTAAGCCCCCACCTTTAGGTGGATTGTTTTTAGGCTGGGGCTTAAATCCCCTGCCTAAAAACTTCGCACTCAACTGTCAACTGTCACAGGTCAACTGTCAACTGTTAAGAGGTGCTAGTATTAAGAACTTAAAAGCTGCGAGCGCTCACTGCTTGCATCTGACGAACACCTTCTGACGAATGCTGTAATGCCTGCTCCTATTGAATTAATCTGGGCTGTTATTGGTTTACTCCTGACGATAGGAGGCACTTTTTTGCCTGCATCTGTCACAATGCCGATCGGGTTGTGGGACGATCGCGGACTTCAGGCGTACTCTTTAGGTGTTACCTATCAAATTGGAGCAGTATTGCTAGTAGGCTGCATGGGTGGCAAAAATGCTGCGGCGCTCTCACAAATTGCCTATTTGGTATTAGGATTAACTTTGTGGCCAGTTTTTGCTCAAGGCGGCGGCATCGGCTATCTCAAAGAACCGAGTTTTGGCTATTTGCTGGGTTTTGTGCCTGGTGCTTGGGTGTGCGGCTGGGTGGCTTTTAAGGTGGCTTCGCGGCTGGAATCGATGGCTTTTAGTTGTTTGTGCGGTTTATTTACGGTTCACGCGATCGGCTTGATTTATCTAATTTTTACTCACTTGCTACCTTCAACCAAAAAAATATCTTTATTCGATGAGATTCTTAAATATTCGGTGTATCCTCTGCCGGGACAATTGGCGGTAGTTTGTGCGATCGCAGTGCTGTCATTTACTTTGCGCCGATTTTGGATTTTTAAATGCGGAAGCAATATGGATGAGGGAAGAGGCAGCAAGGACGAAGGATGAGGGAAGCAGGATGAAGG
>JAJAYT010000243.1 GCA_026786085.1 Microcoleus sp. CAN_BIN18
ACCTTAGCCGGGTCAATAATCCCGGCGGCAATCATATCTTCGTACACGTCGGTGAGAGCGTTGTAGCCAAAGTTTAACTCTTTGCTATCGCGCACTCGCTCGATCGCGATCGCACCTTCAACGCCTGCATTATCAGCGATTTGACGCAAAGGAGCTTCCAAAGCTTTAGCAACCAAGTCAGCGCCTACTTGTTCTTCAGCGTCTAAAGTGCTTCTGATTGCATCTATTTTTGTAATCAGGTGAATCAGTGTCGTGCCGCCTCCAGCGACGATACCTTCTTCCACAGCAGCTTTAGTAGCGTTGAGAGCGTCTTCAATGCGCAATTTGCGGTCTTTGAGCTCGGTTTCAGTAGCGGCGCCTACTTTAATTACAGCAATACCGCCAGCGAGTTTGGCAATGCGTTCGGTCAATTTTTCGGTGTCGTAGTCAGAATCCGTCGCAGCTAGCTGATTGCGGATTTGCTCGATCCGTGTTGCCACGTCAGCTTTGTGTTCGTCGCCAGCGACAATGATCGTGTTTTCTTTGTCGATCGTAATTTTGCGTGCGGTACCGAGCATTTCTAGTGTTGCGGTATCAATGCTGAGTCCGACTTCTTCAGAAATCAGTTGACCGCCGGTCAGAACGGCGATATCTTGAAGCATAGCCTTGCGTCGATCGCCAAAACCAGGAGATTTGGTAGCTGCGACGTTCAACACGCCACGTGCTTTGTTGATTACCAAAGTTGCCAAAGCTTCGCCTTCAATATCTTCGGCGATAATTAGCAGCGGTTGACCGGTGCGGGCGACTTTTTCAAGAACCGGAATTAATTCTTGAATGGAGTTAATTTTTTTGTCGGTGATCAGGATGCGAGCATTTTCATACTCAACTTCCATGCGATCGTTATTGGTGACGAAATACGGGGAAAGATATCCGCGATCGTACTGCATCCCTTCGACCACTTCCAATTCTGTGGTCAGAGATTTCGACTCTTCTACAGTAATTACGCCATCTTTTGTGACTTTTTCCATTGCTTGAAAAATCATTTGACCAACTTCTTCGTCGTTACCGGCGGAGATAGTGGCGACCTGAGCAATGGCAGATCCTTCGACGGGTTTCGCCAATTTTTCGATTTCCAGCACCAAGTGGGCGATCGTTTTTTCAATCCCTCGGCGCAGCGCGACTGGATTTGCGCCTGCTGCGACATTCTTCAAACCTTCGCGGATGAGGGATTGAGCGATCACCGTGGCGGTTGTAGTGCCGTCGCCTGCGATATCTTTAGTTTTGGAAGCGACTTCTTGAATTAAGCGAGCGCCGGCATTTTCGAGAGGATCTTCGAGTTCAATTTCCCTAGCAACGGTGATACCATCGTTAACGATTTGCGGAGCGCCATACTTCTTTTCCAATAGGACGTTCCGGCCTTTGGGGCCCAAGGTGATGCGGACTGCATCGGCGAGTTGATTTACGCCGCGTTCTAGTGCCCGTCGAGATTTGTCGCCAAATGCAACTATTTTTGTCATGTTTGTCTCCTTTCGCTTACATTAGCAAATTTAGCACTCTCTGAGTCTGAGTGCTAAGCCGATCGACTTTAGATTGTAGCGCGCCTCAACTGTGCGGGAGATAATGGGGGCGGATGAGATCAGGACACGGCAGTGCCCAAGGCGTGTCAACTTAAGCTGAAACCCGCCAGGGACTGAAGTCCCTGTCTAATAGCGAAAGTCCTCTGAAGAGGACTGAGGAGTTCTTTAGTCCTCTTCAGAGGACTTTCGCTTTGAGGCGGGGGTTTAAACCCCCGCCGGACTGCGGGAAAGCGGGTTAAGTTGACACGACTAAAGGCACTGCCGTGTCCTGGTAGATATAATGTGGTTTGTGACAAATCGGGCGATCGGCTTTTGCTCCAAATCCAATCCGTGACATCCATGACATCCGTGACATCCGTTAAATCCGTTATATAATCCGCTGCCGAACTTTCTCCAAATTACCCACTAACAAATGGCTCGTTATTCTCGACTGCAAAAACTCATTTCCTATATGCGCCCGCACTGGAAACCCACATTTTGGGGCGTTTTTTCCCTATTAATCGTCAATGCTGTGGGCGTTTACATTCCCCTGCTGATTCGGAATGCAGTTGACACTCTCCAAGTTGCGACTAAATTTGACCAAGTTTTCAACTACGTGGTGCTGATTCTAATCCTCGCCTCAATCATGTGGGTAATTCGGATGGTGTCACGGATTCTGCTGTTTGGCGTCGGGCGTCAAGTAGAATTTGACCTAAAACAGCAAATATTTAATCATTTATTAACATTAGAACCGTCTTATTTTGCCGTCAATACAGTAGGAGATTTAATTAACCGCGCCACTTCCGATTTAGACAATATTCGCCGCTTGGTGGGTTTTGCAGTGCTGAGTTTGGCGAATACGGCATTTGCCTATGCTTTGAGTTTGCCGGTGATGTTGGGGATTGATAAACGGCTGACGCTGTTGGCGATCGCAGTTTATCCTTTAATGCTAGTTTTGGTGCAATTATTTAGCGACAAACTGCGAATCCAGCAATTAGCAGTCCAAGAAGAACTATCGGCGATGAGCGATTTGATTCAAGAGGATATGAGCGGGATGTCCGTCATTAAAATCTACGCTCAAGAAGAAAACGAACGCCGAGCTTTTCGCGATTGTAACGCCAAGTTGCTATCAGCAAATTTGACATTAGCACAAACTAGAAACTTTATTTTTCCGCTGCTGGGCGGTTTGGCAAGCATCAGTTTGTTGGTGCTGCTTTCAGCCGGCGGCGGCGCCATTGCCAAGGGCGACATTAGCATCGGAGATTTTGTGGCGCTGCTAATTTATGTCGAGCGTTTGGTATTTCCCACGGCGCTGTTGGGTTTCACAATTACTGCTTACCAGCGCGGAGAAGTCAGTGTCGATCGCATCGAAGCAATTTTGATGGTAGAACCTAAAATTAAGGATACTGCCGATGCAGTGGACTTGCCAACTCCAGTAATCGGCTCCATTGCAGCCCGCCATTTGACCTATACCTATCCAGGCGCTAAAACTCCCGCGCTCAAAGATGTTAACTTTACCATAAAACCGGGAGAGACTGTCGCAATTGTTGGGGCGATCGGCTCTGGCAAATCAACCTTAGCTAATGCGCTGCCGCGCTTGCTAAATATCGATCCGGGTCAGTTATTTGTAGACGAACAGGATATTACCGAGGTAAAATTGAGGGAGTTGCGTGGGGCGATCGCCTACGTGCCCCAAGAAAGCTTCTTGTTCGGTACTAGCATCAAAAATAACATCCGCTACGGCAATCCCTTAGCAGAACAACCAGAGGTTGAAGCAGCAGCCAAACAAGCGCAAATCCACCCCGAAATCCTCAACTTTCCACAAGAATACAAAACAGTTGTCGGCGAGCGTGGTATCACATTATCTGGCGGACAACGACAGCGGACAGCCTTAGCTAGGGCATTATTAGTTGACGCTCCCGTGCTAATTTTGGATGATGCTCTTTCCAGCGTGGACAATCAAACTGCTAGCGATATCTTGCACAACTTGGCAACCGGAACCGATCGCAAAACCGTAATTTTCATCTCGCACCAAATGTCCGCTGCTGCTAGTGCCGATCGCATTTTCGTCATGGAGAAAGGAGAAATAGTGCAAAGCGGCACTCACGCAGAATTGGTAAAGCAAATAGGGCTTTATCAGTATTTGTGGAACCAGCAAAAAATAGAAGAATTGCTGCATTGAGCTGGGAGATAGCGTAAAACAGGTTCGATCGTTCGGACTTTAGTCCTTCTTCAGACAAAGGGAAAAGGACTGAAGTCCTCACTACAAACTGTAATGATATCAAATTCGGTGACAATCAATATATCTAATCCAACCACAAGAATATCAAATCATGCTCGCAGAAACCAACGCCACACTTTGGCCAAGCCTAGTTACCGCCTCAGCATTGTTACTCTACTTCGTTGTTACCATAAACGTCGGTAGAGCTAGATTCAAATACAAAGTTTCCCCCCCGCAGGTGACAGGAAGCCCAGACTTTGAGCGAGTATTGCGAGTGCAGCAAAATACCTTAGAGCAAATGATTCTATTTTTGCCATCGCTGTGGCTATTCTCGCAATTTATCAGCCCAATCTGGGGAGCCAGTATCGGTGCAATTTGGATAGTTGGACGCATTTTATTTGCTTGGGGTTACTATCAAGCAGCCGAAAAAAGAGCCTTGGGTTTTGGCATTAGTACCTTAGCTACTTTAGCTCTGCTTGGGGGTTCCTTTACTGGCATAATCATGTCGCTGGTAAAAGTTTCACAGCTATAACTAATATTAGTAGGGTGCGCAGTGCGCACCTTACCCATAAATTTAACCCTTTCAAAAATCTTCAGGAGTCAATATGTCAGAAACCAACAAACCCGTATTTCAAATTAACCAGCAACTCTTTCAGCAGCTTACTGAGTGGCAAGAAAAACTTCAACTAGAAGATGAATTAGCAAGCGAGTCAGAAGACGAGAAACCAATTGAGGTAAAAACTCCTCCCGACAGTTATGAACAGCATTCTCAAACAGATAATTCCTAGCGTGTGGCTAGCAGCATCCTTGGCATTTCCGGCTGCTGTCTCGGCTCAATCGCTGACACCTAACCCAATTGGGCAAATCAATAGCGGTTTGTTTCGTTCTAACTCTCAAGATTTCTTTGAGAAAGGAAATCGCCTACTGGAAAGGGAAATTGCAATTTTGTTGCGAAAAAATGTCGCTTCCGAAGGCAACATTTTGGAGATTGATGAAAATTTGCGCTCTCAGATTTGCAGTCCAAAATTTGAAATATCCTCGCGATATTTTGAGAGAGTAAATGCGGCTCAAATTTCCAGTTTGAATGCAAGAATTCAAGAGATGTGCAGGTACATTTAAAATAAAAGTGAGGTCAAGATTAAAGTTTTAGCGTTAATGGATAAAGAAGTAATGACCAAATTGAAACTAGCCATGCTGGAAGCGGAAACAGTCGGTGAATTAGCCGCCATCATTATTGATTACACTCATGAGGAAATGATGCTAGTTTTTGATGAGCTAGAATGGGAACAACAGGCGAGAATTAAGGATATTTGGAAGAGTATTTGATGGCTGGCATATCTATAAAGTTGCGGGAACCCACACCGGAAATGGCATTCCCTCCTCTACGCTTCGCCCAAGGTGTGTCAACTTAAGGTCAAACATAGTCATATATCAATACGCTTGGGTTAACATTATTTGTGATTGCACTACGGGAGAGTAATCGCAGAGACTAGGTTACTTCTCAATCTTTGTGAAATGCGCCCGGAGCAATTATCTTGTCAACCCAAGCGTATTGTTTTATACTGATGAATGCTCACTACTGCCTTCTATATAGCGACGTAAAACCGAGTTGATTAAAGCTCTATGTTCTCCGGTTTGATTTTGGAACCACTGCAAAATATCTGGATCAATTTGAACTAATCGCTGTGCTTGAGGTGCAGGAATTCTTAAAGTAGCGTGTTCAAAAAACTCTGCCGTCAACGGTGGAATGTCAGAGTAATCAATCCCTTCATCTTCCATCTTCTCCAATGCTTCCCAATTAGTACGAGAGGTATTGCTCAAGTTTTTGGCGCTCATATCTATTTGCCCTTCGTGCTGAAACAATCCGAATCAGGTCATTCTGTCGTTCTGTCCAAACAACAACCGCGATGCCGTTACCGAGGAAACCGATACCGAACCAACGGTCTTCGCCGTAATCAAAACGATTGTCTAGCTCAATTAGCATTGGACTATCAAACATCTTAGGGACATCTACGAAATCAATATGATGTTTGCGAATATTATCTAGATTCTTCGCTTCATTCCACTCAAACTGCATGAAAATCTGGCAACGCTAATTAGGCTGAATTAATGATAGCACAATATGCTTGGTTCAACAAGTGCAGGGGGTAGTGTCCCGTGCCTACCCCTACAAAAGCCTGATTTTTCTCAGGGATAATCTATATCTAGCCCTACTTTTGGGCTAGGGTTTCGAGACACAATTGACGGAAATGATCGCCCCGCTGCTCGAAGTTTTGGTATTGATCGAAGCTAGCACAGGCTGGTGAAAGCAACACAACTTTAGCATGGTTTTGTTTGCCTAATTCTGCGGCTCTCGGAATTGCTCTTTCCATTGTTTCGACTATTTCCCAAGAATTGTAATTTGCTTGTTTTAGCCGATCGCCAAAAAGACTCGCTGCATCTCCAATTAACAACACCGCAGCAGCTTTAGCCTTGATTGTATCAATCCAAGCGCGATCGTCACCTTCTTTTGCATCACCACCTGCTATTAAAATCGCCGGCGCGCTGACAGAAGCTAACCCGACTTGGGCGGCGTCATAATTAGTCGCTTTGCTGTCGTTGATGAAATCTATGCCTTCCCAGGTGCCGATGTGTTCGAGCCGATGCGCTACTCCGGGGAATTTGGCAATGGCTTGGGCGATCGCACTTTTATCTATCCCCGCCAAATTCGCCGCCGCTACCGCCATTAACAAATTTTGCAAATTGTGTTCTCCCACCATCCGCAAAGACGAAGCCGGCAAAATTTTCTCGCCTTGAGCGATTACCCAACCGTCTTCGATGTACGCTCCAAAAGCTACATTCCCCAACAAATCTTTTTCACCTTTAACACTCGTCCAACACGCATCCGGCCAAAAGTCAAGTCCTTGCTGCCGCAAACCAGGATCGTCGCCGTTGATGATTTGCAATTCCGACTTTTTCAGCAAATGCGCTTTAATGTTGTAGTAATTTTCTAAAGTTTTGTGGCGGCTGAGGTGATCCGGTGTCAAAGTCGTCAAAACTCCGATTCGCGGCGCTACAGACGACGATGATTCTATCTGATAACTGCTGATTTCGGCGATTACCCAATCCGGTTGTTTTTGGGCTAAAGCTAACTCGCACGCAGCATAGCCAATGTTGCCGCAAGCGGGAGCATAAAGCCCGGCTTCTGCAAAAATAGCAGCAATTAAAGCAGTAGTCGTAGTTTTGCCATTAGTTCCGGTAATTCCCACCCAAGGAGATTTGAGGTAACGCCACGCTAGAGCCATTTCTCCGATTGTTTCAATGCCTAACTCTCTGGCTTTTAGTAATGCTGGACTGTCCCAGGGAACGCCCGGACTTACTACTATTAATTCTATAGATTCGTCCGGTTCAAAAGATTTACCTAATTCAACTGCAATGCCTTCGCTAGTGAGTTCCTGTTGCTGTTCGAGCAAATTTGGGGAAGATGAGCGATCGCTCAATGTTACTTCCCATCCTTCGCGTTTTAGCAGTCTGGCGGCGGCATTCCCTGATTTTCCTAATCCAATGATATGAGCGATCGGCATACGTTATGTGTGTGATGGAGCGAACTTTCCTGGTTTTATAAGTTAATATCTTAACCTTGCATGGGTTGTTGGCTATTGGTCATTTTGCTGATTTTTTAATAGGGCGATCGCACGAGATATTCGTAGGGAAACGGCACTCTATTAGAAGACCGGGCGGTTGAAACCGCGTCTATACAAACAAAACCCGCCTCCGCGGGTTGAAGAACGTTTACGTTATTTTCTTC
>JAJAYT010000244.1 GCA_026786085.1 Microcoleus sp. CAN_BIN18
AGATTAAGCAGATGATCTCCCGATTGTTCAATCGGGAGAATCTCAAATCTACTCGACAATCCAAGGAGTTAAACAAGGTGTCCAAGCACTTAATTCTTCATCCTTAAACCAGAGGCTGATTTCCTCTTTCGCAGTTTCCACAGCATCGGAACCGTGAATAATATTGCGACCGACATTCACAGCCAAATCGCCGCGAATTGTCCCCGGTTCCGAATTCAGAGGATTGGTTGCGCCAATGATTTTTCTCGCCGACGCCACAACGCCATCGCCTTCCCACACCATCGCCACCATCGGGCCAGAAGTGATGAAGTTTACCAATCCTGCAAAAAATGGTCTTTCTTTGTGGACACCGTAATGCTGTTCGGCCAATTCTCGACTCGCCGTAATCAGCTTCATGCCAACTAGCGTAAAGCCTTTGGCTTCAAAACGACCGATAATTTCGCCAACGAGTCCGCGCTGTACGCCATCGGGCTTAATCGCTAAAAAAGTGCGTTCCACGCTGAGCTCCTAGATTTTTCTTAACTGATCCAAAAGATAGATTAACTCAGAACGCACACAAAGGCAATTCACTCTTCGCAATATTGCGAGCTCTATTCTTTGTCAACTCTTCTGAATCTACGTAAAAGTACGATCGACCTTAACCCCGATTTAGTCGCAGAATACCATTTATGATGCAAGTCACAATCGATCGTGACTACAAACACAATTACACATGATATCAAATACAAATATATTGGGTAAACAACATGGATAATTAAGAAAGGTTTTAAAACCTAGTTTAAATAACTTAGTGAAGGTACAAGGCTATGGAACAAATTTTAGCATTTATTCAAACAAAAAAGCAAGAGTTTGCGAAACTGCCGTTATTTGACTTTCTAGCGAATCAGCACATTCACCCGAATCAACGACTTATTTTTGCACCTGTACTCGCTCCTTTGGCTGCGGGTTTGAGCGACTTAAATAAGTACGTCATCCGAGAATCTTCTAGTGATAATAAAGTTCAGGAACTAATTAATAAATATACTTATAAAGAAAACTACTATTGGCACGGGTATCTGGAACACTTAGAGACATTGGGGTTCAATCAATTAATGAGTTACGGCGATTTTAGGTTGCTTTGGGGTGAAGAAACTAAAAAAACCCGATCGCTCTGTTCAACCTTGGAACGCTACGGTTTCCAGGCTTCTCCGGTGCAGAAACTAATCTTAGTCGAAGTCCTCGAAGCAACCGCCACAGTTTTTTTTGAGGCGGCGCTAGCAGTAGTAATGGAATTACAACAAATTACCAAACAAGAATTTGTTTATTTGGGAGCAGGTTATGTTGGTTTGGAAAATCATCACATTTTAAATACACCAGAAATGTTGCAAGTTTTAGCAGAGATAAAACTTACTGATTCGGAACGTCAAGCAGCTTTAGAATTAGCACAAAATGTATTTGAACTATTTACTGAAGCGATGAATGAGCTGTTGGCACATTCTCAAACTAATTCTTGCAATACTTTGCTGCAATTAGCCTAAACTGCTGTGTTTAATTCGCCCATCTAATGTCTTGATTTTTTATGATAAGTCAGATCGAATCCGGTGGCATGGGAATTAATATTATATCAATTCCAGTTGTATTGGAATAATATATAGCCTTTCTCAGAAAGATCAGGTACGCGAACGGCATAGGGCATAGGGCATAGGGCATAGGGCATACCTCACCACGCTTGAGAACCGCGCTATATATGGGAATTAATATTACCCGGATTTAGGACACGACAGTGCCGTTTCCCTACAATATTATTTCTGGTAGGGACACAGAATTGCCTTGTCCTCAGTTGCTTAAACAATTACTAAATTATCTCTGTGAACCACAGTTTCTACGCCTGGATAACCCAATAATTCGGCAATTTTATCTGACTTGTATCCCTGAATTTTTATCAATTCTAAACTGTGATAATTCACAATTCCTCTAGCAATTTCTTTGCCTTCAGTGTCACACAATCGCACGGCGTCTTCTGCCTGAAATTCTCCTTCTATTTGCGAAATGCCGGCGGCTAAAAGTGATTTGCCACGTTGAGTAATTGCTGTGACAGCACCCGGATCTAAGTAAAGTTTGCCAGCCGGAATTAGCACGTTGGCTATCCAGTGTTTCCGGGCGTTTACAGGGCGCGGTTGAGGCTCGAATTGAGTGCCGATCGACTCTCCGTTGAGTATGTGCTCGATATTACCAGGAAAGCAGCCGTTGGTGATGACGGTGCGGACTCCTGATGCTGTGGCGATTCTGGCTGCTTCTATTTTTGTCACCATGCCGCCGGTGCCCCAGCCACTGCGGGAATCTCCTGTTTGTACTTGCAATTCGGTGAGCTGTGCCATACTTTGGACTAGGACGATCGGCTGCGCGTCAGGATTGCTGCGCGGATCGGCTGAGTAGAGTCGATCGACATCTGTGAGCATGAACAACCAATCTGCTTCGACTAAGCTAGCTACTAGCGCCGAAAGCGTGTCGTTATCGCCGAATTTTAGCTCGTCTACCGCTACAGTATCGTTTTCATTGACGATCGGAATAACGCCCAACTTCAGCAGTTGCTGAAACGTATTGCAAGCGTTAACATAACCATTCCGCTGCACTAAATCGCCCCTAGTGAGCAAAACTTGCGCGATCGGCTGTTGTAGAGTCGTAAACAAGTCATCGTACACTCGCATTAGTCGCCCTTGTCCTACGGCGGCCACAGCTTGTTTCAGAGCGATATTTCGCGGGCGTTCCGTCAAACCCAGGCGCGCACAGCCAACTCCAACCGCACCGGAAGAAACCAAGACTACTTGATGCCCTTGGTGTCGCAAATTAGCCAAAACTTCGACTAATGTGGCAATGGTTGAAAGCGCTAAGTTTCCTGTAGTCGATCGAGTCAGCGTCGAAGTTCCAATTTTAACAACAATAGTTTTAGTCATTTGTTATTGGTTATTGGTTATTGGTTATTGGTTATTGGTTATTTGTTATTTGTTATATCAAATTCGGTGGTATGCGAATTATTTAGTCCGAGTGTCCTCGCTCGCGGCATGGATTGCGAGGGGAGATGCTCGCACTGACATCCTCCAAATATATTATTCCGATGCAGCCCGAAACGATATTACCTGTTGTTTGTGACAGCCTACCAATGCCCCATGCCCTGTTTGCCCAATTCCCGATGCCCAATTTTAATCTTTAGTTTTGAGAGATGCGCCCAAAGCTTGAGAAACCCAAACTTCAAAAGAGCGCACCGGATATTTCCGCACTGCATACCCAGCATCAATCATTGGCTCGACTAAAATAGTGAACATACCCAAACGATTGCCGGCTAAAACATCAGTAAAAAGTCGATCGCCCACCATCGCCACCTGTTCCATCGGCAAATTCATTGCAGTCACGGCTTTGCGCAACTTGCGGCGCGACGGTTTCGCAGCACCAGTGATATAAGGTAAATTCAAAGACTCAGCAATTCGACCGATTCGAGTCTCACTTAAATTATTGCTAGCCAACCACAGAGATACCAGCGGTTTAATTTCTGCCACCCACAGGCTGAGTTCGGGAGAAGCATTCATTGCTGTCATGGGAACGAGAGTTTCGTCCACATCCAACACTAATCCTTTAATCTGATATTTCTCAAGAATATCCACCGTTAAGTTCACGATTGAATCGCCTAAAACTAAGTCAGGCTGTAATAGTTTGCCCCAAGTCATAAATATTAGTAATTGATAATTGTTAATTGGCCAAACAGGGCATTGTTAACAGTTGACAGTTGACAGTTGACAGTTGACAGTTGAGTGCGAAGTTTTTAGGCAGGGGATTTAAGCCCCAGCCTAAAAACAATCCATCTAAATGTGGGGGCTTAAATCCCCTGAGCATTGGCCGGCACAGGGCATTGGGCATTGGTTATTTGTTGTTTGTTGTTTGTTTATGAGTTCCCATAACCAATAACCCATTACCCACGATCAATTACCCATGCCCATTCTCTCAGATTCTGTCATTGACCCGATCGAATTTTTTGGTCAATTTTAGCCACAGCAGCATTGTGTTCGGCCAGAGTGCGGCTAAAAATGTGAGTGCCGTCGTACCGCGCCATGAAATACAGATATTCTGTAGTTTCTGGAGTCAGAGTCGCCTCCAGACTTGATATTCCCGGAGCGGCAATCGGAGTTGGCGGTAGTCCTGCATTTATATAAGTGTTGTAAGGAGAAGGCGTTTCCACCTGTTTAAAAGTCAGAGGTTTCTCCTTAGTTTGCCTGATACCGAGAGCATATTCAACTGTAGGATCGGAACCCAAGGGCATATTTAGTTTCAGACGGTTGTTGAACACCCCAGAAATCCGATTGCGCTCGCTTGCAACCACAGCTTCTTTTTCCACAATACTCGCCAGCGTCACCCACTCTTTGAGAGAGAGTTTAGTATTATTTTGATTTTTTTGATAGACCGGCAAAGCCATCCGCTCGAAACGATCGAGCATTTGCTTAATGACAGCTTCCGGGGTAATTGCATCGCCGTCTAGCTGATAAGTATCCGGGTACAAAAACCCTTCCAAATGAGGCAAGCCGCTCGGGAGCCAAGGGTATTGAGCGTAGGGAACTTGACTCACCGCTGCCGTAAAATCTTTAGCAGGGAAGAAACCTTGCGCTTCAAAATAAGCGCTCATTTGTGTGAGCGACCACCCTTCAGGAATAGTGAACCTCTGCTGTACGACTTCACCTTTCCAAAGTTTGTCAGCAACGGCGCTTAGTGGCTGAGTTGGGGATAGTTGGTAAGTTCCTGCTTTAAATCCTCCATCGCGGTTTTGCAGAGTCAACCAGCGCGTCCACATATTCCATGCAGAAGCCGATCGAATTAAGCCAGCCGCCTCTAAATCCCGCCCGATTTTTTGGCTAGAAGTACCTTCGGGGATTTGGATAGAAACAGCAGCATCCTCTCCTGGTGTAGTGGACGTTTCAGCTATTTTAGGAGGCGCTGAAGCCCAGCTCCACCAAGCCCAGCCCTGCCAAGCACAAACTCCCCAAATTGCCGGCAGCAACACCAGATAAAACAACCATTTAGAGGCTTTCGGAGTACCTTTTCGGTTCTCGCGCGCGTTGCTTTTTGTCAGTTGTTCTTTACTCATAATCCGTTGTCCTCGATAAGCGGCGCTTAAGTAACGACTAATGACTGATGACTTGCGATTGATGACCGAAAAGTTACGGATATAAGCCTTTTTAAAGGCACAATTCCAAGGCTCAGTTCAATAGCCCGAGCATGAAGGCAGAAGGCACAATTTTGAAAAAGTTCGATCGGGCGAGCAGTTTACTTTTGGATAAAATAGTAAAAACTTCTGCTGTTTGCCGTTAGACCTTCTGCCTGCAATTAATATCTAATCAAGCTCGTCAAAGAACTGGTCTTCCAGCATCGGCAACATCGGCTCCAGCCTTTGGAACTCTTCTTCTGAGAGCAATTCTGGCTTGCCGTCATCATTCATTCGGGCCAAGATAAAGAACGGGTCGAGAGGCGTATAAATGGCATATTCCTGTTCTTCGTGGTAGAAGCTGGTCAGCCACATCAGCTCCTCAAACTCCGACTCCTCATCCGGGTCGGCATCTGGCATTATATCCTCTGCGGGAAATTCCGGCAATTCGCCAACTACAGTCAGCGTCACTGCCGTACGCCGGAGAGTCAAATTCTGCTCTTGCAGGACAACTCTAGCAGTATCAAAAATTTTGTCAATTTCACTGTCGTCTTCTACAGGAATTGCTGCTTCGTCCGTTTCGTCTCCGTGCCAAGTAAAAATTTCTACTGGCGAATCAATCGGAAGCAGCAAAGCGTATTCTTGACCTTCTAAGTCCATAGAATATTCTATGTTGCAAGTTAGTGATCGCCCAAATTCATCAGTCAGGGTGACGGAAACTTCCTTAGAACTGCCATTCTCTTTGCGGTATGGGGATGAGGACATCGCGTATATATGATTTTACTTATTCAGTACCGAGGTACTGGGGAGTTTTCGACCGTATGTCAACGGTGACAGGTGTGCGTAGCAAACTTGCACAACCTAGGATATCACGCCTTTGTTAAGCTACTACGCAGATAAAATTTAACAGGCCAAACAGGCCAAACAGGGCAAACAGGGCAAACAGGCCAATTAATCTGACTATTGACTAATGACTACTGACTACTGACTACTGACGGCAGGACTATTTTTGCCTTCTCTCGTCCAACCACTGCTGCAAAATCAGGGCTGCTGCTTTACGATCGATCGAACCCTTATTTTGCGACACCGAAATTCCTGCGGTTTTCATCAATTCCTCGGCCTCAACCGAAGTCAGGCGCTCGTCCGCGTATTCTAGAGGGAGCTCTAAAGCGGCGGCGATGCGACGGGCATATTTCTGCACTTGTCGAGCTTGATCGCCCAATTCTCCGCTCAGGGAGTAGGGCAAGCCTGCAACTAAAATTTGCACTCTCCGTTCTCGGACGAGCTCTCTGAGATAAGCTACGTCTCGCTCGAAGGACGATCGTACTAGAGTAGTAATCCCCGTAGCTATTAAACCAGTACCGTCACATCCGGCGAGCCCGACTCGTTTGAGGCCGATATCTAGTCCGAGGGCCGATATCCATAATTTATCGTTTGACATCAATCAATTTTAGATTTTAGATTTTAGATTTTAGATTTACTGCTTTCTTAGCAGATTTTTTTTACGAACCGCGAAGAAAGGCGAAGGAAGAAGAAGGGAAGAAGAAGGGAAGAAGTAGAGTTTGTAGGGTGGGTCGTAAGCACCGGTTGACTAAGTTAAGTTTGTAGAGTGTGCAATGCGCACCCTACAAACTAGGCGATTGCTTCGCTAAGAGCTCGCAATGACATATAGGAGTTCTTCTGCTTTTAGCTATCAGAAATTAAGTCCTATTCTGGCGATTCGCGGTCGATCGGCAATTCCGGCAAATTCAGAGGCAAAATGCTACTAACATCTGTTGCTGATGATTCGGAATTCTGGGAATTCAAGGGGTTAATTTGATTAGCTTGACCGTTTCCTGAGTCCACCAAAAAGGGTTTAATTTCCGAGGAAACTGGCCCTGTTGTAACTTCGCCAGTCATCGGGCCGAGCCAGGACATCCGGCCCGGTACTGGTTTGCGAGTTGGCTGGAAGCTTTGCAACATTTCTGATAGCTGGAGTCCTTCGAGTGAGACTAACTTGGACTCCCGCAATTTGTGCCATACCGATCGCGACATCAGCAAACTGTGTTCCAGACGCACGGCTCCAAATTGCTCTAAATAAGCTTCCCGTTCCGGCTGATAGTCGGCGGAAGCTAGTTGCAGGCTTTGAACTGGGAAATCTTGAACGAGGCGCGCCATTTGGGACAGCAGTTCGGGATACAGCCAAGTGTAGGCCGGGTGCACTGTCAACTGGGCGACGTGGGGCTGTTGGCCGTTGCGGGATAGCTGTACCTGAAAATAGCCGATCGCGGCTTTGCGCTGCGGTTCAAACACGTAGGCGCTGACTACCTCTGTTTTGCTCAGCCATTGTTTGACACCTTCAAACAATGCGCCGAAAAAACTGGTTTTGAAGTCTTGAATGTGCCGATCGAATACTTGACGTACTAACGGCGGCATAGACGCGGTATCGAGTTGATATAGAAATTGAGCGTCGGCGTTGCTTACTGGCAGCAAGTTGGGCAAATCTGGTGTCGCACAGGCCATTTCTTGGAGGCGTTCTGGGGCGATCGACCAATAAGTCATCTGGGCCAATGGCTGGAACCCGTTCTGCCGGTACAAAGCCAAAGAATTTTTATCGCCGACATTCACCTCTAGCAGCCACGTCCGCGCCTCCCAGACTGCCTCGAAGCAGTACCGCATCAGCATCGAACCAATGCCTTTGCTGCGGGCTTCTGGGTCTACTCCGACGCGATCGATCCGCCAAGTGCTGCGGGTGCGGTTGAAAGGAGAAATCTGAATTATCCCCTTAACTTTGCCCTCTTCTTCGGCAACGTGGGCGCGGAACAGGGATTGGCCTGGGTTGGGAAACAAGCTAAACAGCTTTAGCAGTCCGTACCAGCGACGAATCTGCTGCAACTGTTTACCTAGTACCAAATCGCAGCTTGCACCCTTGCATTTTTCTGGTTGATCGGCTGTTTCCGCGCACAGTTGTTCCATCGCCTCGATGTCGCGGTACTGAAACGGGCGAATTACAACCTGGTTTTGATTTTGGTTTTGGGAGGGAAATGAAGTCATATAGAAGTTCTCAAGTAAGGTATAAATTGGTTATTGATTATTGGTTATTGGTTATTGGTTATTGGTTATTGGTTATTGGTTATTGGTTATTGGTTATTGGTTATTGGTTATTGGTTATTGGTTATTGGTTATTGGTTATTGG
>JAJAYT010000245.1 GCA_026786085.1 Microcoleus sp. CAN_BIN18
GGGCATTGGGCATTGGGCATTGGGCATTGCTAATTGCTAATTGCTAATTGCTAATTGCTAATAGCTACTCAATAACAAATAACAAATAACTAATGACTAATGACTAATGACTAATGACTAATGACTACTGACTAATGACTACTGACTACTGACTACTGACTATCGAGCGTGTCTCCAAACTTTCCAGCTAGCGTATCCCAACAAACTAGTCGCACCCATAGCATAAATAACGCCGCTGGGAACCGAAAAAGCTAAGGCTAAACTTCCCACCCACAGCGTCAGGGCGTAAATAAACAAAACCGCAAATCGATGGGATAATCCTGCATCCAGCAATCGGTGGTGGAGGTGGCGTTTGTCAGCAATAAACGGTGATTTGCCGTTACGGAGTCGATCGAGAATCACCGCCGACATATCTAAAATCGGTACAGCTAAGATTAAATATGGCAGCAACACAGAAGTAACAGCCGTAGTTTTAACTAACCCAATTACTCCGACTCCAGCCAGAGTAAACCCGATAAAATAAGCCCCGCCATCTCCCATAAAAATTTGAGCCGGATTGAAATTGTAGCGCAGAAATCCCAAGGCCCCGCCAGCTAAAGCCGCTGCAATTAAGGCCGCCGCTGGTTGGTGCATTGATAAACTGACAATCAGCATCACAACTGCTGCAATCCCTGAAACTCCGGCTGCTAAACCGTCCAAACCGTCAATCCAGTTGATGGCGTTGGCCATACCGACGAGCCAAATCACGGTAATTGGCAAGCTCAGCCAGCCAAGATCCGTCATTCCCAGGGAGGGAACTGTCAGAAACTCGATTTGTACCCCTGCCATCCAAACGATGCTGGATACGCCAATTTGCATGAGCAAGCGTTTTATGGCTGAGAGTGAAAATAGGTCGTCTGCTAAACCGATGAGGAAGAATCCGATGCCGCCGAGGATGACTCCCCAAATTTGGTATTCATCTTTGGGATTGAGAACTTGCCCGCTAGCATCGATGAAGCCTCCACAGAGCCAGACAATTAAAAGAGCAAGGATAGTGCCTAGAAAGATGGATACTCCTCCCAAGCGCACCATCGGGCGCTGGTGGACTTTTCGCTCGCCTGGTCGATCGACTCGCCCGCTTTTGAGACCAATGGTTTTGACTATTGGCGTACTCCAGAGGACGACGATCGCAGAAACCAGAAAGGCTAGTAAGTGGTAGAACAGATGGTGGGGCATCTGAAATTAATTTTAAATAGTGCGGACAATTATACTGTTCAGGCAGAGTCTACTACATTTCAGATGGCTTATCACAAGGAAACATCTTTAAGTGCGACTGGGGGTTTGGGAGCCGGAGATTTGCGGGAGTGAAAGTTGCCGGGACGCGAATTGTCAGGTTTTTAACTGATAACTCTAGAATTAATCGTCTTTCGATCGCAATATTGATCAACTCTTTCGCGATCGATATTTGGCAAGCGGGCCGAGTTGAATGGTATTTTTCGCGATCGACAAATACCATTACTCAAACCAGCCCCGCCGGACAAATATCTTTAGTAAAAAACGCCTTTCGCGAGCGATATTTTTGGTAAAAACCGCCGAGATCGCTACCCGCCACTTTCAATCTTTTGTGGCTCTTTTACCTTTTTACCCGTACACTTCCAACTACCAATTCCCGGTCACGGATCAGGAAAATTAAGCTAGTGCCGGCACTTTCAAGGACAAGTGCGGATATAACGGGAAGCGACCGCAAAGTGCCGCAACTCGCCGCAGACAATCGGCGGCGACGGTTTCATCATCTGGATTTAATAGTCGATCGGCAATAATATTACCAATCTCGGTAAATTCAGGAGTTCCCATTCCCCTCGTCGTCATCGCCGCCGAACCGAGTCTCAAACCGCTGGTGACAAAAGGCGATGCCGGATCGAAAGGCACGGTATTTTTATTAGCAGTAATATTCACACCGCTGACTAATCGATCGGCTACTTTGCCTGTCATATTGACCGATCGCAAATCAACTAACATTAAGTGATTGTCAGTGCCACCAGAAACGAGTTTTAAACCCCGCTGCTGCAACTGTGCAGCTAAAGCGCGCGCATTTTCAATTACTTGACCGGAATAAGTTTTAAATTCTGGCTTTAATGCTTCACCGAAAGCTACTGCTTTGCCCGCAATCACGTGTTCCAAAGGCCCGCCCTGAGAGCCGGGAAACACTGCTTTGTCGAACTTTTTACCTAGTTCCATGTCATTTGTCAAAATCAAGCCACCACGGGGGCCGCGCAGAGTTTTGTGAGTGGTAGTTGTGACTGCATGACAGTGCTGAAGCGGGCTGGGATGGTGGCCTGTGGCGACTAACCCGGCGATGTGGGCGATATCGGCGAGCAGATAAGCTCCGATTTCGTCCGCGATCGCTCTAAACTTCTCAAAGTTAATAATTCGCGAATAAGCTGAATAGCCGCAAATTAGCAATTTTGGTCGGTTTTGTTTGGCCTGTTTCAAAATTTCGTCGTAGTCTAACTGTTCTGTTTCTTTGCTGACACCGTAGTGAAAAGCTTTGAACCATTTGCCAGATACGTTAACCGGCGAACCGTGGGTCAAGTGTCCGCCGTGGGACAAATCCATGCCCATAATGCCGTCCCCTGGCTCTAGCAAACTCAAAAACACTGCAAAGTTAGCTTGAGCGCCGGAGTGGGGCTGGACGTTGGCGTGAGCGGCTCCAAAAAGCTGTTTGGCGCGATCGATCGCAATTTGCTCGATGCCGTCAATAAATTCACAGCCGCCGTAGTAGCGTTTGGTTGGGAGTCCTTCGGCGTACTTATTGGTCAGCACTGAGCCTTGAGCTGCCATTACCGCTGCGGAGGTAAAGTTTTCGCTGGCGATGAGTTCTAGGTGATCTCGCTGGCGCTGGAGCTCTTGCGCGATTAAATCGGCAATCAGCGGATCGGTTTTGGAAAGGAATTCAAAGTTAGTGTCCGTCACCATAATCAACCTTTTGACAAATTTGGGGATTGGGAATTGGGGATCTTTTAGCCTACTACGGATTTCGCACCACTGACAGAAATATTACGTTGTGTTCAGGTTAAGCTCTTTGTCCCAAACTCCTGACATACAATGAAACTACTGGTGTGAAACCTGCCGGAGGTATCAAATGTTAGTTATTCTAATGGAAAATCAGATGCTTGCCCCTCAGTGTGTTTGCCAAGGTTGTTTGTTGGCCGATCGCACGGGCCAACCGCGCTGGAGTGGTGGAGAGCTTCGCTGCGGCCATCCAGTGGCTAAACCTACGGAGAATTTGCCCGATCGATACGAGTGTCAAATGGGCTTCGTCATTGCCAATATTAAATAATCATCGGGCATGGGGCATGGGGCATCGGGCATCGTGAATATTTAAAAGTCAATGCACCAATTACAAATGTGGAATCTATAAAAATCAAGGCAAAAGAATAA
>JAJAYT010000246.1 GCA_026786085.1 Microcoleus sp. CAN_BIN18
ACACCGGCCCCACCCACAACCAAAAAAACCCCGGCGCGTCGGCCGCACTTACCCCCGCCCCCGCCTGCCGCCCAAACCCCCCCACTACGAACCAACCTTTTTTATATCGCTCAATTTACCGGACACGATATCAGTCAAATATCTTAAATTTCCAGATGAGTGCGCCCGGAATTTTTATCAGCAAATCAGCACGATTTAGCAAAAGAAAATATTGCCGAACAGACTTTTCGGATAAGTCTTGGATCGATACAGAAACCGCAGATTCAAGGCAGATGCAACACAAATAAACCCAGATATTTTTCTGAATAGTTTCTGATTTTTGCAATAAGTTTAGTACAAATTATGGTTCGCTAACATCTAACCCCAGCCGTTCCCCAACATTAATATAAACGGCACTGCTACTTTCAAAAAGAGAAGGTCTAGCCTTCTGATTCCCCAGCCACACAAAGAAACTGCTGAGTGCTGGAGCCGGATCTTGATCGCGGCGCAGCGTGTAGATCAAACCTTCGCACGGCCCATTAACGCGACTGCTCGTGCAAATCGCTTTCTGATTGTTGACTATGCCGACAGTGACATAATTTAGCTGTTTGTTGCGGTTATAATTTTCAAGGCGCTGAGTCACTTGTTGGCAGCGAGTCAGAGGATCGTACCCAGAACCAGAAAAGAAATTAGAATTCCAGCGAATCCAAGGCTCCCTAAACCCTTGCGGATTTTGATACACAGTCACTGGCTCGCCCGTCGAGGTATCGCACAAAAAGCCCGCTTGACGGAGGTTCTGTTGGCTTTGGCTAGAGCTGCGACTGATCGAAAGATTGCTGAGAATATCAAACCCGTTAGGCTTGGTTTGCGATCGCAAAGCCGTAAAAGAATCGATCGGGATTGCTGCATTCAACCCCGTTTTAATCTCCTCAGTTTGACCGTTCCACTGGCTCGTCACAGTGCCAACAGTATCTCCTTGGCCGTGAATTCCCACAACTCTGCCATCATCATCAAATACAGGCCCGCCGCTCATCCCACGCCTTGTCACAGCTTGATAGCGCAGTCCATAACCTGATGATGCGCGGCCGAGGCGAGAAGAGACAATACCAGCAGTAAACTCCAGTTTTCTTTCAGATCCAGAGGCAATTGGCAGCGGATAGCCAGCAACATAAATAGTGGAACCGACAACCGCGCGTCCCGACTCCCCCATTGGCGCTACTGGATACGGTTCTCGGCTCTGAAACTGTACCAAAGCTAAGTCTATATCTCGGTCGTTTTTCGCTAATCGCTGTATTCTGATTGCAGTATAATTTTTTTCCAAATGAGTGCGAATGCTGTATTCTTGGGCGAGGCTGGCAACAACGTGATTCGCTGTCAGAACCGTGTAAATATTGCCTTGTTTCGCAATAATTACTCCCGATCCGCTAGTAGAAAAACCCAGCGTATTGTTAACTTCCACGGTGCTCAACATTGCTACCTGGGCAATTTCTTCCGCTGTTTTGGCACAAGCAGCAGATTGTTGGCCGACAACCGCCGCCACCGTTACTGCACCTGTCAAGATGACTGTCAGCGCGTCAAACCGCAAACCCCACACATTCATCATTAACTCCCTACATGAGACGAGACGAACTGCAAATATTTACCGATCGGCATTCCCCAACTGGATTTAACCATTTTTTCCAATAATTCTCGCGTCGGCGCGCTTCCATCTTCAAAAGTATAGACCTCAAAACCGGGATGTCGATCGTTGCCCCGATCGTTAATTCCAACCAAGAAACCTTTGCCATTAAAAATCCGGCTGCGGTTCATGGCAATTTTAACGTTATTTGTATACCGCAAGCTATAGCCTTGACAAAAAGATTTTGGCAGTAGCAGCTCTACGAACCCCCGCGCTACGGCCAAAACCCCAGCACCCGCAGGGAATCCGGCGGCGAGCAGTGGCTCTCCTACCGCTGCCGATCGCCCGCTAATTAGTGCTATTCTATACTCCGTATTGGCGAGAAACTCTACGATCGCCAGATCAGTATCGCCCAGCCGCCTCGGAACTCCCAACGGTTTGTGCACGATGCCGTCGCCGGTGACAATTGTCCGATCGCCCCGGTAGGAAGCGACAACGTGCCAGCTAGTGAGTACCCTATAGGTTTGCCCCTGCCGCCCGACGATCGTCCCAGAACCAGAAGATTTTGCGGTCTGGATGCGTACCGTTGTTTGACGTGCTAAATTTTCCACGTCAACCCCTGGAATTGGCGATGGAATTGAAAAGTGCCCAACCCTTAAGGGAACCCCGAGGATGGATAAAAAGGGGGCAGTTGCACCTCATTTTCCGTGTTTTCCCCTAGCTTTTCTCGGACATCAATGTAAGGAATTTTACTGCTTTCTTCCGCAGAGGGCATCCCAACTTGTCCTTGGCGCCAAGCTAACAAATTGTATAAAGAGCCGATCGCGTCTTGACCAGGCCTGAGAGTATAAATCAAGTTTTGGCACAAACCATTGACTTGATTCGCCGTACAGATGACGTTTTGACGGTTCATCTGGCCTGCCGTAATGTACTTGAGTACCCGGTTGCGGCGATAGGTTTCGAGGCGTTGGCTGACTAATTGACACCGAGTTGCCGGATTGTACCCAGAAGCGGAGAAATAATCCGAAGTCCACTCAATCCAAGGCTCTACAGCACCTTGAGGGTTTTGGTACATCGTCACCGGCGCACCCGTCGAGGTGCTGCACCAAAATCCGGTTTCCCTGGGTGAAGTCCGACTGTAACTGGGCCCAGAAGCCACTGTCAGGCCGCACAGGGCGATCGCGCTTGCCGCCAAAACCTTCGTCAATAATTGCTGTTTCATGATGATGTTCTCACTATTTTTGATGGAATTCGGTAGAAAAATCACCAAATATTGCGATCGCACCCTGAATGCGCCAGTTCGCCCTAGCTGCTAAATTATGTTGTTCGCGACTTGCACGTTTGCAATACCAAATCCGGCTTAAATACCCGCTTTATTTCTTAGTCGGTCTCGGCGGAGGAAAGCTTGTACAGTCGAGGTTTCAACCGCCGAATCATCACGGATTTTTAATGCTGATTTTGTTTTGTAACTGCACCAAAAGCCGAGTTATGCCACTCCGAAGCCCTCGCAAAATGCGCGCAACCGTCGAAAATATGTCCTCATTACTACTAATCAAGCTGAGGCTTTCGTAAACCGGAAAAAGACTTTTTAAATCAGACATTTGGATGGAGCGAGTTGCAACGCTACATCACACCACTGACAGGGTATTTGATATGACTTGCGATCGCGGTTGCGAGCTCGCATCTGATCAGATACTCCGACGGTGGCGCGGCACAAATAAAATGCCTTGCCCATTTACGTGACAAAACACTAAAATAAAGGTATTAATCAGAACTCTTAACTTATTTTCATCTCCGTATTACGGATGCCGGGAAATACTTCTAAGTGAGTGTAATCAGGGAGTAAGTGCTTTCTACCACCAAAGTTCACCCGACCTACACTGACGTTTAGTTGAGTATTCAAAACTATGAACCGTATCTGCAAACAGTTCGGGTATTTAGCCACTGGATTAATTCTGATCGGCGCTAGCAGTTGTTCTAGCTATGATGCAGCTCGTTCTGCCCAAAACCACAGCCAACCATCAGCCAGTCAATTCGGAGGCCTACAGCTAGCGGGAAATCAACTTGATGCTCGATCGAGTGAATTAACGCAGCCCTCTAACTCTGTTGCCTCAGTTTCAGCCAGTGAAACAGCACCAGACAGCACAGCAACAGTTACGGTTTATAAGGTAGACAATCTCTGTCAAACTCTGAAGCCGGAAACAGTTACAGGCGCGGACAATCAGTTAATGTCATCGGCTGTTAATGAAGTGTTAAAGCAGCAGATTTTCGATAGTCTGGGTTTGGTTGGCTATCGGCTTAGCGTCGATCGCGATCTCGGAATAGCTACCGTAGATTTACGGGCATCAGGAAATTCCCGGCAGAAATTGCAAAATCTGTCGAGTTGTCAGATGTTAGGTTTGTTCGGAGGCGTGCGCCAAACTTTAAGCAGTTTTGCTCCTTGGCAAATCAAAACAGTGCGTTTTACAGAGCTTGGACAGGACATTTTAAGCACCGTTCAAGAATAACCTCTTAAAATTATTGCAGAGGGTATAACCGCTCGTAGAAACCTAGACAAAGCTACCCATAGGTAGCCAATGTTAGACATCTACGTTTATAATCTTAGTCCACAGTCCTAAAACCATAGGGATAAACGGCAATCC
>JAJAYT010000247.1 GCA_026786085.1 Microcoleus sp. CAN_BIN18
ACGCAGATTCGGGAAAAAACCCGGTTTCTTGGTGTGACGCGGGGGTTCGGAAACCGGGTTTTTATGACAATATTCGTTGCGACACGCAGATTCGGGAAAAAACCCGGTTTCTTGGTGTGACGCGGGGGTTCAGAAACCGGGTTTTTATGACAATATTCGTTGCGACACGCAGATTCGGGAAAAAACCCGGTTTCTTGGTGTGACGCGGGGTTCAGAAACCGGGTTTTTATGACAATATTCGTTGCGACACGTAGATTCGGGAAAAAACCCGGTTTCTCTGGTCGGAGCGCGTAATTCCTAACTGGTATAATCAGTACAATTGTTTAACTAACTTACACGCTAAATAATATGGAACCGATACTAACTCACGCCGAAATGAATGAAAAGCGCATGATGTTGCAAGATTACGCTCCCGCCCAAGAAGCCTTTGCAATGCTCGAAAAACATAACGGCAGACTTGACATGAGTTTTGATGAATTGTGGTTTGAAAACAACAATCTTGAATCTTATAACCGCAAATCTTTGTGGCAAACCACGCTCAAAGTTCTCCGCGCGGAACTCTGCGGCGATGATGGCTTGCGCGCCCAATTCAAAGACTACACGAAAAACCCTGGGAGTACGCCTTTACTTACGGGATTAATTGTTGCTGTTGTCGGCTTAGGCGCTTCGTCGGGAATCCCGATCGATCCTAGTATTGCTACTATTGTTGTGCTGTATCTGCTCAAAATTGGTCTGAATATTTTTTGCGAGTATACTGAGCCGGTCAGTTAGAATTTAGGCGCGATTATCTCGTGGATGATTCGGCGATTGAAATCGCTTCTTGTCATTCTTAGTCCGCGTCGGCGGACTAAGAATGACATACTTAGGTATTTTTATACTCATCTACTTACAATTGTCGCAGTGGCCGCAACGCATTGATTTAGCCTCCTTTTCAAAACCAAAAGCTTGTAGCAAGAATTGCCATCTACATTGTCGATGTTTCAGGTATTTTACCATTTCCTCAGCGACGGTAAAATTGGGTTTTTCGACTTTTTGCTGTGCAGATTTATTGATAACATAATTGAAAGGATCGATCCATTTTAATTGTCCGCTGCTGTGGAGAATCGAAAGGGCGATCGCACTTTCGGGAAACTCCTGCGAAACTGCATCTATATTACCTTTCACTGGTAGGTTTTTAGCTAACTGCTGCGCTGATCGATATTGCGATCGCAGTTTATCTTGAAAAAACTCCTTTCTTTGTTTATCTTCCGGGTATAGCAAGCCCGTCGGTTCGCTAATCAACGTCAGGGCGATCGCCGATTTGCCGTCGCGTCCGCCTCTACCAATTTCTTGAATGTATTCTGATAATAGCAAAGGTGCTTGATAGTGAACAACCCACCTAACATCGGGCTTATTGATTCCCATACCGAAGGCTGAGGTACAAACTACAAATTTAAGCTGATTGTTCAACCAAGCTTTTTCTATTTGTCGCCGTGCATCATGAAGTAAGCCTTCGTTAATATGATGCTGTTTTATAACCTGATTCTTCCAGCAAATCTGCCAATTTTTCGCTATCTTTTCGAGTCCGAACATACACTAATCCTGGTTGTTTTGGTCGAGTTTTAATAAAATTTAATAATTGCTGTTTGCGTCCCCTCGGCGTCCAAACAGTTTGCACTTGTAGATGTAAGTTAGAACGATAGGGACTTTGCAGAAAGGCTTCCGGCTTTTGCAGTTGCAAGACTTTTTTGATTGTCTGCTGTGCTTCTGGGTTGGCTGTAGCGGTGAAAGCGGCGATCGCAATTTTAGTTCCTTCCGGTTTAGTTTTCAATAAAGCCGATCGCACCGCACCCAAACGCCGATAAGCTGGCCGAAATGTATCACCCCATTGCACTAAACAGTGCGCTTCATCTAATATTAAACCGTTTATTTGTAGTTGCGGCTGACTGATGATTTCCCAGACTGGTTTGCTGAGCAATGTTTCGGGAGACAGGTACAGCAATCTTAATTTATTCTGTAGCAGCGATTGCATAGTTTGTCGGCGCTGCTGTATTGGCAATTGACTGTGGAGAAGGGAAGCGGGTAAATTGCGATCGCGCAATTCTTGCACTTGATTTTCCATCAGCGCGACTAACGGTGAAACTACGATAGTTAAACCTGTTTGTAACAAAGCTGGCAGTTGAAAGCAGATTGATTTGCCGCCACCAGTCGGCATAATTATGATTGTATCTTTTCCGGCTAACAAACTGCCGACTATTTCTGCTTGGGGCGGTCGAAAGTCGTCGTATCCCCAGATTTCTTTGAAGGCGGCGCGGGCTTGATTTAATGATGTTGGTTCTGGTTGGTATTTCATTTGGTTTATTCCCAAATCAGACGTGTCAATTATACCTGAGTCCGTAGGGTGCGTCAGCAAAAGTCTGAGCTGTGTTTAGCAAAGATTGTATGACTGACGCACCCTACAATAACTTCTGGATGTACTTTCGACAGTGTTGCAATGTTTTGAGATTCTTTGTTTCATCTCAATTCCATTTGTATCGGATTGATTTAACCGCAGAGAACACAGAGAACGCAGAGAAAGAGAAGAGAGAGTGGAATAATTCTATTCTATAGGCTGGCAAATCTCCAAATCTCTCTTGAGTAATCCCAAATCCCAAATCTAAAATTCCCTAAGATTCCTCGCCGTCTCGGCGGCCGAGCTCGTACACACCGCCGCCAATACAGGCGATCGTACCCATAGATACCGCCCAACTGGTGCCCAGAGAGAATTCTACGCCCCAATTACACAGTCCGCCCACAATCAAAAAGGGCAGAATGCTCAACAGCGAAGCGTAAAAGGCATTTTGAGCTTCTCTAGCTTGGCGAGTCTTCTCAAACTCCGCTTCCGAGGTGTAGAGGGATCTTTCGGCAAAATTCATCCAGCGGTTGAGTTGCAGGATTACCCATTCTGTGAGGGGCGACAGGCCCCAGTACAGGGCCAAAGACCATAATGACGCACCGGCGATCGCAGTTGCGTCTATGGCAAAACTAAAGGGAAAAATTTCAGTAAGCATTGCTTGATCTGTGTTATGAATTTGAAATTTTGGATGATACCAAAATCCAGGACTAAACTATAGTGTCAAGCAAAAGCTCGATCGAATTCAACCGCAGCCGAAATTCTATGGCTAATTTTTTTTGCCTCACCCCCAGTAAGTGTCCTGAAG
>JAJAYT010000248.1 GCA_026786085.1 Microcoleus sp. CAN_BIN18
ACCCGTAGCTTCCATCCTTGCCGCCACATTCACCGTATCTCCCCACAAATCATAGGTAAACTTGCTCACACCAATCACTCCCGCCACTACCGGCCCGGAATTGATGCCGACGCGAATTGCCAGTTTTTCCCCTGTCTCGGCGGACAACTTAGCTATTTTTGCCTGCATTCCCAGGGCCATTTGGGCGATCGCCTCAGCATGGTCTTCTCTCGGCGTAGGCAATCCCCCAACAACCATATAAGCATCCCCAATAGTCTTAATTTTCTCCACACCGTACTTTTCAGCTAACTGATCGAATTGAGAAAAAATCACATTCAATCTTTTTACCAACTCCGTCGGAGACATTCTCGCCGATAGCTCAGTAAAGCCAACAATATCAGCAAATAAAACACTTACTTCACCAAAACTGTCAGCAATTGTGCTTTGCTCTGCCTTCAATCGTTCTGCTATTGGTTGGGGCAGAATATTTAACAATAATTTCTCGCTTTGTTCCTGTTGAATCTTGAGTTCTTCTTGCGCTAATTTCCGCTCTGTAATGTCAGAAACAGTACCCTCATAGTACATCAAAACGCCTTGTGCATCCCGAACAGCCCGGACATTTTCTGACACCCAAATCCGGCGTTCGTCTTTGCAGATTACCATAGATTCAAACCCAGAAACCGCATTTTCTGCATCAATAGCCGCCACGAATTCGAGGCGGCGTTCCGGGTCAACATACAGTTGCTGAGAAATATTTTTAATGCAGGACATCAATTCCTCTGGCGAGTCGTAACCGTACAATTTTGCCAAAGCTGGATTGGCGCTGAGATAGCGTCCTGAAGGAGTGCTTTGAAAAATTCCTTCCATCGCATTTTCTACAATGCTATGGTATTTTTCTTCAGCAATCCGCAGCGATTCTTCTGCTTGTTTGCGCTGAATCAAAGAACCTAATTGAGTGCCGACAGCATGAAAAACATCTATAAATCGCGCGTCTTTCCCACCGGGCGAACTTTTAAAGAAAACTAGCACTGCCAATACTTCATCGCCTACCAAAATCGGCACACCAAAACCCGTTTTAAATCCAAGTTCTAGTGCTATTTCACTTCGGATAAAATCCGGGTAGCCCAGGGAAATATCTTCAACCCATTCCGGTTGCTTGGATACCCAAACTCGTCCTGGCAGCCCAATATTCATGGGAAATGTCAGTTGTTCGCTTTGGGTGCGAAACGATTCCATGTTCGCGTTGCTGGCATACCAGCCCCGGGCAGATTGCAGGACATTTCCTTCTGCATCGGGAATCCAAGCTTCTCCTACATCCCATCCGATTGTTTCGGCAACTTGGTGCAGAATTACTTCTAAAGCTGAGTGAAAGTCTACAGCTTCGCCGATCGCCCGCGTCGTTTCCAGCAAAAACCGGACTGATTCTTCAGCCCGCTGCCGTTCCGCGATTTCTGCCTGCAATCTCGAATTGCGATCGTGCAATTCTCTGGCTTGCTGTTGCAGTTTAGATTGCAGCGAACGCAGGGAAAGTTGGTTTTGGACGCGGGCCAAGACTTCTTCTACTTGAAACGGCTTAGTAATATAATCTACTCCTCCTACTTGAAAAGCTTTAACTTTTTCCATCACGTCATCTAGCGCACTAATAAAAATTACCGGAATATCTTTAGTTTTTTCACTTGACTTTAACTTCTCACAAACTTCATAGCCGTTCATTTTCGGCATATTAATATCTAGTAAAATTAGATCGGGAGGAGACATTTGTGCCGCTTGCAGAGCCAATTGTCCGTTAATAGCCTTCCTGACTTGATACCCGTGGGAACCCAGCATAATGGATAAAAGTCGCAAGTTGTCGGGCATATCGTCAACGATCAGAATGTCTCTCAGAGTCGGTGGTAATGGATGGTCGTTCATCATAATATAATTGAGTTAGCTCGATAATGATATCTATCCGAAAATTATCGACTAAATCTGTTAAAGCGTTAGCGAGATTTGCCGAACTTTCGGGAATTTGCTCGATGAGTCCGAGAATGCGGTTGTCATCAACGCAAAGTGCTGCTTGGTACAAATCGACCACCCAGTCTGTGGACATTACACTCAAATCCTCCGTGGTCAAACTTTGAAACAGTGTCGGTGCACAACCAGAAGTAGATGAGTTTTCTTTCTCATAAATATAACGCAGGTTCAGGTGATGCGCTATCTTTTCAAATAGTACCTCTTCCCGAAACGGTTTACAGATCAAATCATCACAACCAGCCGACAAAATTATTTTTCGCTGCTCGTCAAAAGCACTGGCAGTCAGGGCAATAATTATTATTTCTCTACCTTCTGGAGTTTGCTTGATCTGTTTTGTCGCTTCGTAGCCGTCCATAACTGGCATCAGCATATCCATTAAGATCAGGTGCGGCTTCCAAGTTGACTGCAAAGCAACTCCTTCTTTACCGTTAGTTGCCTCGCGGACTTCAAATCCCAGCGGTACGAGAATCTTAACTAGCAGTTGGCGATTTTCCGCTACATCTTCAACTATTAATATCCTATAGGTTTGCTGTCCGGCTTCTAAAGCAATAACTTGTTTAACCGCCGATTTTTCTTGTTCGTCACTTTCAGTGACTACGTTAACGCCGATATTAAAAGTAAAAATTGTGCCTCGATCCAGTTGACTTTCAACAGCAATATCACCTCCCATAATCTTGACAAACTGTTGGCTAATCGGCAATCCTAGCCCGGTTCCCTGCATAGATTTTCTACCTGTTTCGGTTTGTACGAAGGGCTTGAATAATGTGGGAAGTTCCCAGGGGGAAATGCCGGGGCCCGTGTCGGAAATTTCAAAAAGCAACTGGGATTGATTTTCTTCAGTGACGTTGGTTTCTGCTTGGCTGCTGACGCGCAAAGTAACGGTTCCGTGTTCAGTAAATTTAATCGCATTGTCGAGCAGGTTAATTAACACTTGCCGCAATTTAGCTTCGTCTGTTTGAATGTACTGTGGCAAATCTTTGGTATTTTCAAAGACTAGGTGCAAACCTTTTGAGTTAGCTTTAAGTTGCAGCATTTCTTTGAGGCTGTTGAGAAGATTGTAGAGGTTGAAGCGGCTTTCATTGATGGTAATTTGACCTGCTTCTATTTTGGACATTGACAAAACATCATTGATGAGTTTCAGCAAATGTTCGCCGCTGCGGTTGATAATTTTTATGTAT
>JAJAYT010000249.1 GCA_026786085.1 Microcoleus sp. CAN_BIN18
TAATCGGAATAAACACAGGCTTCCCATCCTCTCCACCGGGCACAAACACCCCTGTTTCTTTTCTTTGACGAACGATTGCCGCAGTTGGGACAACCAAAACATCTTTCAATTCACCCGCTTTAAACTCGACATTTACATTCATTCCCGATCGCAATATTTTCTTGTTATCATCAACAATCGAAGCTTTCACCTCAAAACTGGTAACATTTTGTTGGACAATTGATTGAGGCGAAATTTGAGTAACTTTGCCTGTAAAAGTCTTTCCCGCAAAAGCATCAGCTTGAATAGACGCATTTATGCCGAGCCGGATTTGGGCAATATTACTTTCTGCGACATTTGCCACAACCTGATTTTTTGAAGCTAAAGACAAAATCGAAGAAGAAGTTGCCGAAGAAACCGCACTACCTGCCGTTGTCGGAGTGACAAAAGCTCCTGGATCGGCATATTTGCGGGTGACAATACCGCTGAAAGGAGCGCGAATTCTCGTATCGTTAATCAAGGCTTGTACAGTTTGGAGACTACCTTTGGCGGAGAGAACTTGGGCACGGGCGATCGCAATTTCTTCCGGGCGAGCACCGGCTTGAATTAGCGCCAAAGCTTGCTGTTTTTGCTCCACTGCGGCTTCGGAAGCGGCGATGTCTTCCGATCGCGCCCCCGATCGCACTCCTGCCAAAGTTTGCCGTTTTTGCTCAACAGCCGCCCGCCCCGCAGCGATATCTTCCGGGCGAGCACCAGCTTGAATTAGCGCCAAAGCTTGCTGTTTTTGCTCAACAGCCGCCCGCCCCGCAGCGATATCTTCCGATCGCGCACCGGATCGCAACAAAGCTACAGCTTGTTGGGCTTGTCTGACTTGAGTTTGAGCTCGATCGCGCGCGGTGCGAGAAGTATTCACAATTTGAAGTGCGATCGCTCCATTTGTGTAGAGTTCCTGATTTCTTTGAAAGTCTTCTTCTGCCTGGTTTTTGGCGTATTCCGCATCTCTGAGTTTAGCGCTTGCTTGGGCGATATCTTCGGGGCGATTCCCCTTGAGCAATTTTTGGAGAGTTGCTTGTTGTTCGGCTAATTGTGCCTTTGCTGCTGCAATATCCTGACTGCGATTACCGTTGAGCAATTTTTGGAGAGTTGCTTGTTGTTCGGTTACTTGGGCTTGGGCGACAGCAATATCCTGGACTCGATTACCGTTGAGCAATTTTTCCAGACTGGCTTGTTGTTCCGCTACTTGTGCCTTTGCGGCGGCAATATCTTCGACTCGATTACCATTGAGTAATTTTTGTAAGTTTGCTTCAGCCGAGGCGAGTTGTCCGCGATTTTGGGTAAGTTGGCCTTGGAGGTTGGAGTCATCCATTTGAGCGAGAATCTGCCCTGTTTGAACTGTGTCTCCTTCTTTGACGAACAAGCTTTTGAGCACTCCTGAAGTTTTGGGGCTGACGTTAACGCTCCTTTCGGGTGCTATTGTCCCATTTGCTGAAATGGCGATCGGCAAATTCACCCTTTCTACAGCAACGGTTTTTTCCTTGCGTCTGGTTTCGCGTTTCGATTGGGCTGTGAGTTGGCTATAAGCTGTGTAGCCAACTCCTGCAAGCAATCCGACGGCGAGGAACCCGCTTACCCAAGGAGTTAGCCCTTTTTTAATCTGAAACTGCTTTAGAAAGTACATATAAATTAGACCGATCGGGCATCTGTTCAATTTTGACCGATCGGGAACAGAAAAGGTTCAATTGAAGTCTGATTAAGTTTTTTTCCGGTGTTTAATGCTTGCGGGCGATCGTCCCATAAATCAGTAGAGTTGATCAGTTTATAATTTTGGGCGATCGACAAATCACCCAATCTGACCTGTGAATTTCTTGATGGTACAAGCCCCCGGATTTATCCGTGGAATCAATCCAAAATTGCGAAGCATTGCGAGCTCTGCGTGGCAACCTCTTCAATCCTCAAGCCCCCGCATTTATCCGTGGGGTCGCCTCTAAAATCTCAAATCTCAAATCTAAAATCTAAAATCTAAAATCGATTGACGCACCCGAATCAACTTAAAAAGTTAAATACACAACTTTGGAGAATGTGACTATTCTCATCCCAGACCTATTTCATTCTCAGGACGATCGGGATTTTGTAGGGGTCGCGGATGGTGCGGGCCGACCCTTCCCTGTCTAGGAGGGCAACCACGGGGCCAAGAGCCCCTACAAAGAATGAAACAGCCCTACTCTAATCCAGATTGCTGCAACGCTTGTGCTAGCAAATCTGCAACTTTTAGACATTCCCCCCATTCGCTTAAATAATTAAAATTTAGCCGATCGCCCTGCACCTTCAAAACACCCAGTACATCTCTCCACTGCGTTTCGGAAACACCACCAGTCAGTTTGTACCAACAGAGTTTTTGCAGGATGATATCTTCGGCTGAATAAATGTAAATTCCTTTGTCAGATTCAGCACTCACAACGTGCAACTGGCGGCGGTTCATCACAGAAACTGAGAAAGGATCGTTACTCATTACAAAAATGTCAGCCTTTTCGATAGCAGGCAAATAAATCACATTAAAAGACGATTCGCGAGGCGTACTTTCAGCTTTAGCAATTGCTTCAAAAACCGCCGATTCGCTGATATAAAACTCGTCGGACATAGCGCTGATTAGCTGTGGCGCTTGCTGTGGCAAAATATTAATTACCAAATCCAAATCTTGTGTAGCTCTGTTTTCTCCCAACAAAGAACTTGCCACAGAGCCACCAACTAAATACGAAATGCCTAACGGTTCCAGAATATCCGCTATTTTTCGCGCCAACCAAATTGGATCTTGAATCACGAAATCACCCCAATTATAAATATCAGATAAAATATTTATCCAATCCGAACCCAAGCGCCGTTTAATAAATTCCTGCCTTTTTAATACAGGAGTTGCACTCTTGTACTGGCTTTCTATTCCCGATATTGCTAGCCTTCGCACGGCTCGATTAAAGTTGATAGTGCGAGTTACTTTTGCTTGTGGAGTCAGCCGCTGCAACAGTTGAAACATCAGCACGTCGGTTTCTATGCTGGTGTCAAATGATTGCGGCTTGTATCCAGTTTTAATTTGAGTTACTGGAATTAACATCGCTTGTTTTGTTAATCCTTTTAATAAATTTGTAGAGTGCGTCAGATCGTGAATTTTGGTCGATCGCCCAAATCACCCAATCTGACGCACTCGAATCAACTCACCAATTTCTCAACAAACAGCCGCTACTCCCAATTCCTTAATCGCCACCTCCGGGCCCACCAAAGAAACATACGGTTCCACGAAAAATTTCCTAGCAGCATCCCGCGCTTCAGCGGCAGTCACCTGGGCAATTTCTGATTGAAACTGCTCGTCAAATTTAATTCCCAATCCCAAAGTTTCGTACCAGCCGACAACTTGAGCAATTTGCGAATTAGTTTGTTTTCCTAAAGCATATTGACCGAGGATTTTATTCTTGCAAGCTTGCAATTCCTCCTCACTTAGCTGGGTGCTAGCAAGTCGATCGATCTCTGTACGCAATCCATCAAAAGCCGTCTGTGTATTTTCCGGCGCAGTACCCATGTACACCACAAACTGCGCCGCATCTAAACGCGTCGCATAAAGCGCGGAAACATCGTAAGCCAAGCCCCGCTTTTCCCGCAATTCCACAAACAACCGACTCGACAAACCGTTGCCCAAATAAGTATTCAGCAACTTCAGCGCTACATAGCCAGCATCTTTTACTGCTGGTGCAAGGTAGCCTAACATAATCACTGATTGCTGGGTTTCTTGCGGCTTCAGCGCTGATTCCGGGTGGGATATGATGGGGGGTAAAGCTAAAGTTGGTAGCGGTGTTAAAGGTGCTTTCCAGTCGCCAAAAGTTCGATCGATTAGGGCGATCGCATCTTCGGTCGATATTCTGCCGGCTACAGAAATAACTACATTATCCGGGCGAAAATAAGTTTTGTGGAACTGTTCGAGCTCGTTTCTGGTGAGCTTTGACATCGTAGCTTCCGTGCCCAAGGTTGAGAAAGCGTAGGGATGATCCTTGTACATCGTCTGTCGCAATTGCTCAAAGGCGATGGAAAACGGTTGTTCTTGCTGCGATCGAATTGCCGATATAGCGATACGCCGTTCGAGTTCTACTTCAGCTTCGGGGAAAGTGGGCGATCGCATCAATTCACTCGCCAACTCCAAAATATCCTGAAAATCCGCCGTTACCGTCTTCAAACTGACTAAAAAATAGTCTGAAGTTGCATCAGTACCCAATCTCGCTCCTACTGATTCTACACGTTCGGCAATTTCCAGCGAAGACAGGCGATCGGTTCCCTTCGTCATTACCGCCGACAGCAAGTGACACAATCCTGCTTGTTCTGGCTGTACGCAGCGGCTACCGGCCCGCAAAAATATCCTAGCTGCAATAATATCTGCTGCTGGATTTTCTGCTGCCAAGACAACAATACCGTTGTCTAAAACTGTGCGCTGGATTTCATTTTTCATCATTAATTTAGTTGGTAATTGGGAATTGGGAATTGGGAATTGCTAATTGAGAATTGAGAATTGGGAATTGGGAATTGAGAATTGAGAATTGCTAATTGAGAATTGCTAATTGAGAATTGCTAATTGAGAATTGCTAA
>JAJAYT010000250.1 GCA_026786085.1 Microcoleus sp. CAN_BIN18
ACACACCACAGGTCTTACCCATCTTTCAATGTGCTGACTTTGCTTTGTACTCCCAAAGGCATACCAGCCTTTAGCTTCAATAATTTGCAGCACTTTGAAATCGTTATTTGCCATAAATATCTCGATCGCGTTAACTTGACTATTATTTTTAGATCGAACGGCACGTTTGCTAAGCGGGGCAAAGCTTCGGGAATTCCCAGATGGACTTGACGACCAGATTTTTAGTTGGGCAGCAGCAGGTTAGCTGGGCGTTATCTGCGTTGTTGCCCACTAAATTTTGTGCGATCATTGCACTCTCCCACAATTACGGGAAAGTATCTATACCGTATCCTAAAAAATAGTTTGGCAGTAGCCTAAACAGCAGCCAACTAGACCTTAGCTATCTGCATCTAAGTGGATGACAACTACTTATGAAGCCTGGTTGGTGAGATCGATCGGCATACAAGGCTGTTCGGATTTTTTGCTGCAATTAACTGTCATTTTTACCCGATCGCGGAAAACTCAACTAGAGATTGCCGCTTTCAATTCTAAGCCTCGGCGCGCCTAATTCCCAATTAATTGTATGGTTTAGTTAATAATTGTCAAACTGTCGATCGCCCCCTTACTGCCGTGTCTAACTCTTCGATTACCATCACCGTTAAACTATTCGCCGCCTTCAGTGAAGCCTACGGTGTTTCGGAACTTACACTAGAATTTCCACTCCTAACCCCAGTGTCTGAAGTGCTCGAAAGCTCGATCGCCCAATATCCTCAATTAGAACAGTGGCGCACGCACACCCGCTTCGGCATCAACCTAGAATTCGTCTCCCCCGACACCATCCTCACAGACGGCGACGAAGTTGTACTCATCCCTCCCGTCAGCGGTGGCGCGAGCTAGGTTGGTCGATCGAAAATTCTCTCCTTTTGTAGTTGTATAGCCGTCGCCAAGGTGGTTAGGACACGGACGGTCACTGATCCCAACGCAGGGCGTTGATCCGCTCGCCCTTTGACTTCGCTCCGCTCAATGACCGTCCGTGTCCTGGCGGTTGCTATATTCGATCGCACCGCTGCCAAATTACCAACCCAAAACATTTGTTAAGTTTTGTAACAATTTCGTTGGTAAATTATCCTTGAGTGCGATCGGGCAAGACGCTGAGCCTCACGATCTGCATTTTCAAGCTTTGTCTGAAGACGAGTCAAATCCTTGTGGGGTGAGCATCTCGCCCGCCCAAAGCTGCCAGTTAAATACCCGATATTCTTACTACAAAATCAATCCCGACTAAAAAAGTCGGGTATGATTGACGGTGTAAATTGACCGTGCTAATCTTCCATAAGACTCAGAAAACATCGCAGAACTAGAGAGTTAAGCTATGACCCAGGCGACCAGAACACAATCCACAGCAGCAACCTTCACAGCCCTTAAGTGCAAAGAATGCGGCGCAGAGTATGAACTCCTTGCCAAGCACGTCTGCGATTGCTGTTTTGGCCCGCTAGAAGTCAAGTACGACTACGAAGCCATCCGCCGCACCGTTACCAGACAAACCATCCAAGCTGGGCCACATTCGATATGGCGCTACCGCGAATTTTTACCAGTCGCTACAGATAACGTCATCGATGTCGGCACCGGCATGACTCCTCTAGTAAAATCCCACCGCCTAGCGCGCAGGCTGGGTCTAAAAAATCTTTACATCAAAAACGATGCCGTCAATATGCCCACTCTTAGCTTTAAAGATAGAGTGGTGTCAGTCGCCCTCAGTAGAGCTAGAGAATTGGGTTTCACAACAGTATCCTGTGCCAGCACTGGCAACTTAGCTAACTCCACCGCTGCGATCGCCGCCCATGCCGGCCTAGACTGCGTAGTCTTCATCCCTTCAGACTTAGAAGCTGGCAAAGTCCTCGGCACTCTGATTTACAACCCAACTGTGATGTCAGTTCACGGCAACTACGACCAAGTTAACCGCCTCTGCTGCGAAGTCGCCAATACACACGGCTGGGGATTTGTCAACATCAACTTGCGCCCCTACTATTCCGAAGGCTCGAAAACCCTTGGCTACGAAGTTGCTGAACAACTAGGCTGGCAATTGCCCGATCACATCGTCGCCCCCCTCGCCTCTGGTTCCTTGTTCACAAAAATCTACAAAGGCTTTCGAGAATTCGTCGAAGTCGGTTTAGTTGATGACAAGAAAGTCCGCTTCAGTGGTGCTCAAGCCGACGGTTGTTCCCCGATCGCCCAAGCATTCCGCGAAGGTCGCGATTTCGTAACACCCGTCAAACCGAATACAATTGCTAAGTCGATCGCGATCGGCAATCCAGCAGACGGTATGTACGCCCTTGAAGTCGCCCGCAAAACAGGTGGCAACATCGAATCCGTCAACGACACCGAAATCATCGAAGGCATGAAACTGCTGGCAGAAACCGAAGGCATCTTCACCGAAACCGCAGGCGGCACCACGATCGCAGTCTTGAAAAAACTCGTGGAAGCAGGTAAAATCAACCCCGACGAAACCACCGTCGTCTACATCACCGGCAACGGCTTGAAAACCCAGGAAGCAGTCCAAGGTTACATTGGCGAACCCATCACCCTCGAACCAAAACTAGAAGCCTTCGAGCGCGCCCTCGAACGCGCCCGCACCCTCGAACGCTTAGAATGGCAACAAGCTTCTGTTTAATAATTAGTCCTTAGTCATTGGTCATTAGTCATTAGTTGTTAAGCTACTGACTAAGGACTACTGACTAAGGACTACTGACTACTGACTAAGGACTAAGGACTCAAAAAAATGACCGTCAAAGTTTTAATTCCCACACCACTGCAAAAATTCACCAACAATCAAGCCACCATCGAATGTGGCGGCGGCAACATTTCCGAATTGATTGAATCCCTCGAAACAAATTGTCCCGGAATCAAAAAAAGCCTGTGCGATGAAAAGGGAGAACCCCGCAGATTTCTGAATTTCTACGTCAACAGCGAAGATATCCGATTTTTGGACGGCTCAAAAACTGTCCTCCAAGATGGTGATGAAGTTAGCATTGTGCCGGCTGTTGCTGGTGGTTGATTGATTTTTAAACGCAGATTTCGGCAGATAAACACAGATGAACGCAGATAGTTAAATCTATCTGCGTTCACTTGCGCTTATCTGTGGTTGAAATCTACTGATTCTCTAATCCAAAATCGATTAGCCTTGGCTATTTCTATCGTCAAAATTTTTTATTCCTCAAATTAAAAAAAGGCGCCATTTTTTTTAGGGTTAAATGCTTGACTTTGAGCATTTAATCAAGTATAGTCTAATAATGGGAGTGGTGACAAAAATATTATTTTTGTCACCACTCCCATTATCTAAAATATAGCACGAGTTATTCCTAAAAGTCAACAGGTAATCTTTCTTTTTATGGCCAAGCTGTTATAGCAGAAGAAAGAATTAATAATAGCAATGGTTTCAGCTAGAACAGCAGGAACCTCACACGCTTACCGATCAAAGGTTAGTGTGAGAGGAATGCGCGTCAATCGATGGGGTTCAATACCCCGGAGATTGACAATTTTCTGATTAGCTCCCGGAGAAGCTCGCTCTGTTGCCTTTCCTTGATCTTGCAGTATTTTTTTAAGTGCAGCAGTTCTTCATCGGTTACTCGAAAATTAACCTGATTCATGTATTCTGTATATCTGTACGCTATAATCTTAGTATGAAATACACGTACCAGTACAAAGCACTTCCCATAACCGAACAAAAGCTAGAGTTGAATCTCTGGTTGCGGACTTGCCAATACTGGTACAACCGTCAACTGGGCGATAGGTTTGACTGGTGGAAACGCAATCGCTGTTATATCAATGCTTGTCGTTTAATCTGTCACCTGCCTGAGTTGCGAGAAAACCCCAACTATTACAGTCAAAAAAAATACCTACCTGAGCTCAAGACGGATCTTGTTACGGTGGGTTGGTCGTCTGAATTGCTGGACTTTTCACGGGTTCCAGCTAACACATTGCAGGAAGTCTGCAAGCGAGTCGATAGGGCGTTTGACCGTTTTCTGTCAGGCGACAGCAACAACAAGAGAAGCGGTAAGCCTCGATTTAAGTCTGCTGAGCGGTTTCGTTCAATCGTACTTGAAGGTGCAGGGCTTGAACTGCATTCTTGCTTACTGGGTGGTAAGTATTTGTTTCTCAAAATGCCTAAGTTGGGATTGTTAAAAGTGCGAATGCACAGAGATATTCCAGTTGGTGCAATCCTAAAGCAAGTACAACTGATCAAAAAAGCAGATGGCTGGTATGTCAATTTACGGTTAGACGATCCAACTGTACCGATGAACCCTGACGGAGTGGTTTTCAACTGGGACAGCGCTTTAGG
>JAJAYT010000251.1 GCA_026786085.1 Microcoleus sp. CAN_BIN18
AAGACGGCGGTTTAAACCGCCAGAAAGAAAGTCTAACAAAGTAGATAAAAAAGACGGCGGTTTAAACCGCCAGAAAGAAAGTCTAACAAAGTAGATAAAAAAGACGGCGGTTTAAACCGCCAGAAAGAAAGTCTAACAAAGTAGATCAAGAAGACGGCGGTTTAAACCGCGTCTACACAAACAAAGTCCGCCTCCGCGGACTGAAGAAAAGAAATAAAGAAGATAACGTTATTTTAAACGTTATTTTAACGGTTCGCTCTTCAACCTGCGGAGGCAGGTTTTGTTTGTATAGACGCGGTTTCAACCGCCGAGTTTTCTATTAGTCAACCAAACCAAAGGAGGAATTTTATCATGTGGCTGTTAATCATTAAATGTTCTGCCGAAAGCTGGACTCTCAATTCTAAAGCTTTCAAAGTCATCGCTGACAAATATCCGGCTACGCCTCTTTCTTCCAAAAAGATGAAAGGCGACGGTGAACGGATCATGGAATATAAACTTGAGAATGTCAATGATGTGGAGGATTTTATAGAAGAATGCTTGACTTTAGAGGGCTTTACTGCTAGTTTTGAATCTCTGTAAATCAATAGGCTTGGGATAAGACGGCGAATGGAATTCGCGTCTATACAAACAAAACCCGCCTCCGCGGGTTGAAGAGTCTTCGATTGATAGGGAAACCGCAGATAAACGGATATAAACGCAGATGAATTTGAAGTGCGATCGCCCAAATCGACTAAAATAATTCTAGGATTGGCGATCGCAACTTTCCCCAGCGTGGTTAAAATTAGTTAGAGCTACGAATGCGCCCGTTGTAATTGACTGTGATGCTTCCATCTTGGGAAACAGTAACCACCGTCTCTACCGTATAGACAGACGCACCGGGTTTGCGCCCTCGAAAGGTAAATGTCCAAGTATCATCGCCGTTGTCAACAAACGGCGATTCTGCTGATGCACCGTGCATCGATGCTTCGGCTCGATATTGGCCCAAACCTCCGTTAGCATTTTCTGCTGCTTGACGGGCTAAGTTTTTGGCTCGATTGAGCTCGATGTTATTGGAAATAACTGTAATATCCGTGAATTCACTTTGAGAAGAGCGAATGGGATTGCTGAAGGCGGGGGAGACTCCAACAGCTAAGGTTGAAAACGCTATCAAACAAGCAAGTCGGATGGTTAGTTTCATAATACAAACTCATTTATAGTTTGTAGACTTTACAGAACTTGTGCTAATATACCCGGAATAGTTAATTATGTCATTGCTCTCAGTATGAGCGAAGCTGTAATTCTGTCATTGCGAGCTCTTAGCGAAGCAATCGCTGGGCCTCTGAGATTGCTTCGCTAAAAGCTCGCAATGACATACTGTTTAATTTTTAATTTTCACTTTGGAATCGGCGGGCGTTTCCCCGTCGTTCAAATAGCGGTAACTCATCCGAGAAATATCGCGAATTAATGTTTGAGCCGGCTTCTCGGTTTCCTGCGGATGCTTCACCATTACCGCGACTAAATAACGTTTGCCATTCGGCAAATCCACCATCCCCGCATCTGCTAGCATTGTATTGATGTTGCCCGTTTTGTGAGCAATAATTGCTCCCTCGCCCAAACCTTTCGGTAGCAAAGAATCGTTTTGAGTTTGGCGCATTATTTGCAAAATCCGATCGCGCGATTTGACAGAAACCAGATTTCCCCGATCGACCTGAGCGATGATATTAATCAAATCCTTCGGACTGCTGGTATTCGTTCCCTCCAAATCCGGCAACTTATTGCGCAGAACCGTCGCCCTCAAACCCCAGTTTGCAAAATGCTGATTCAAAACCTCAGCACCTCCCAACAACTCAATCATCATATTTGTCGCCGTATTGTCGCTGACAACAATCATCTTTCTGGCAACTTCCAAAGCCGAATATTTCTTACCCGGTGCGTCGTCTTGCATTTCCCCAGAACCGCCGACAATGTGTTCTGACTTCAACGTTAGCATCTGATCTAACTGCACTTTGCCTTCATCTACTGCTTGGAAAAAAGCTACTAAAATTGGCACTTTAATTGTGCTAGCTGAAGCGAAAGGAGCATCGCCGTTAAAATTTAGGTAGCTTCCAGTATCCAAATCAACTAGAAATATGCCGGCTGTCAAAGTGGGATTTTCTGTTGCTAAAATCTGAACTTGCGTTTTCAAAGCGCCTAATTCTTGATTTAGTTGCAATGCTTCTGGTGTCACTGGTGCAGCAGATGCGATATCGGCTGGGTTTTTTTCCCCAGCGGTGGTTTGTTCTTTTGTCGCTATAGTCGATCGACTCACAGCATTTACCACCGACAGCAACGTACCGCAAATCACCGCTATCCCAACTCCCAAAATCAGCAAGCGAGTCGCGTACACCAACGGCGTCCCGCTCCTAGTTGCAGACCGTTTCCTCTGAGCGCTTCCTTGCGGACGCGGTTTGGGGACAGGGGTTTTTTTGACCTCGGCGACAGTTTCAGTGTCTTTACTGCGAACTGGAGGTGACTGGAAGCGATTTACTGGACGGGATGGGGGAGTTGAGGTTCGGATCTGCGTGTTGGGATTGCTGGCGGAACTCACATTTTCCAAATCCGCCCCAGGATCGAACAAATCGACAGCAGCTAAGCCTTTTTTGCGCGGTTGGCGAGTCTTTGACTGCGTAATTTTGGTGGTTTTGGATTTTTTAGGGTTAATTGCGGATCTGGGATCGGACAAAAACTCTTGTGCATTCAACTCTTCTGGGGAGCGTGCGGGAGAATTGGCTCTGCTGCGGCTTGGTTGTGGTGGCAAAGTAGAGGGTTCTGGCGATCGAATTTCCGGGTTGCCGTTTGGCGGTTGGGGAGGGCGGCGGCTTTGGTTGCCAGACTGACTTGCTTTGCTGGACTTAGGCGGCTTTGAGCCGGAGTTGGAAGAGGATATCGAGGATATCACCGATAATATCGATCTTTTGGGAAACCGCTCTGCCACGTCTTACTCCTTCAACACTGTAAATTTCAAGTTTAAGATTTTTCCGCTTGCGGGCCAATCCATTTTAGATTTGGGATTTGAGATTTTGGATTGATCCCAAACGCACCCGTGGTATCAGAAACGGGTTTCTTGCTGGGAAATTACCTTAAAGCGTAGGTTTTTAGTCAATAAACCCGGTTTCTTTGGTGACAAGTGGGTAGGTCAAGTTGTCACCAAAAATTGTTAATCTCACATCCCAAATTATCACCATTTGCCCTAAGTATCCGTTGGATTTTCTGGCAACGCCCCATCCAGAGTATCAGAAATTGGCGATCGCGCGTAATTTTTGATTCCCCATTCTGTTTGGCGGAGCACACCCCGCAGCATGGCGACTTCATCAACTGTTGGATAAGCCCTGTTGTACAAACGTCTAAATTTTTCCATCCGACTTGCTGCTGTGTGTGGCTGCAAATAACCAATTTTTAGTAACAGGCTTTCTAGTTGCAGGTAATATCCCTCTAAATTTTCCAACGGAGCACAGTTGAGGGGAATTGAGGGATTTTCTGTCTGGCTGGTGGCAAGTTGTTCTGGGTTATTTGTGGATAAATCATCTGTTGCATCGGATATTGAAGACGCAAATTCTGGGAAGGAGGCAACTTCTTGCTTCTGGCAATTGACAACTGACTTGGATATTTCGTAGCAACAAATAGCAACTGCTTGGGCGAGATTTAAGGAAGTGTAGGCATCGCTGGAGGGAATGCGGATCAGGCGCTGAGCGCGGTTTAATTCAGCATTGGTCAATCCACAGTCTTCTCGACCAAAAATTAGAGCGCTGGGGGCTTCTAGTAGCCAAGGTAAGGCATCTGCTGGCGCTTCTAGCTGCATTGGGTGCGATCGACAATCGTCTCCTGTAGTCGCGATCGCTCTGACACACCCAACCAAAGCCTGTGGCAAACTCTCGACTACTTTCGCCATTTCCAATATGTCGGCGGCGCGCACAGCCATCAATCGGGCCTCTTCCCCTACATAATCGCACTGGGGATTGACCAAAATTAATTGGTGCAAACCCATATTTTTCATCACGCGGGCCACTGAGCCCACATTCAAGGGCCCTGCGGGTTCGACTAAGACTATTCGGATGTTGGCTAATGCCGTTGCGACCATTTTTACTGCGAGATGTTTTGCTGAAATTAGGCTTATTGCATAAATCTTTGATTTATAGAGAAACCGCAGATTTAATGCAGATTAACGCAGATTAACGCAGATAATTTAAGATGACGTACTGTCAAAATTAGCATGGCCAAGCAACGAGCGAAATCCGATTTACCAACAAAAATGTGCCCGGTGTGCGATCGACCTTTTACTTGGCGCAAAAAATGGGCTGACTGCTGGGATGAGGTCAAATACTGCTCGGATCGCTGTCGTCGCCGCCGTAATAGCACCGAAAATTAAGAATCTCTTGCCATTTGCCAAACCGAGGCTAAGATTGCAAAGGAAAAATTTTAGGTTATAAAAATATGGCATCGCAACAGATACAACCAAAGTTAGTTATTCACGGCGGTGCCGGTAGTTGTCTACAAAGCAAAGGCGGCATTGAAATAGTACGCAAATCGCTTTACAAGGTTTTAGAGGAAGTTTATCCGCTGCTGAAAGACGGTGCGAGTGCCGTAGATGCAGTGGTGCGGGGCTGCCAATTACTTGAAGATGACCCGCGATTCAATGCGGGTACAGGTTCTGTCGTGCAGTCTGACGGTCAAATTCGGATGAGTGCTTCGCTGATGGACGGTTTTGTGCAGCGTTTCAGTGGCGCGATTAATGTTTCTCGTGTTCAAAATCCGATCGAACTTGCTAAATTTTTGCAGACTTCGGACGATCGGGTACTCTCAGATTATGGCTCAGCGGAATTGCTGCGAGAACTTCAGTTACCGATTTACGATCCGATGACGGATTTGCGATTGCACGAATGGATGGAGGAACGAAAAGGCAATTTTAACAAAGCAATGGCTGGGGTAGTCGCTGAACCGGCTGGGGTTGGGACTATCGGAGTCGTAGCTTTGGATGCCCAGGGACGTTTGGCGGCGGGTACTTCGACTGGCGGCAAGGGTTTTGAGCGGATTGGGCGGGTGAGCGACTCGGCGATGCCGGCAGGGAATTACGCGACTGCAAATGCGGCGGTAAGTTGCACAGGAATTGGCGAACACATTATGGATGAGTGTTTGGCTGCGAAAATTGTGATTCGGGTGACGGATGGTTTGAGTTTAAAGGCTGCTTTGGAGCGTTCTTTTGCTGAAGCTGAGGCTCGCCAACGCGATTTTGGGGCAATTAGCATTGATGCTAGTGGTGCGATCGGCTGTGGTAAAACTAGCGATGTGCTTCTGGGTGCTTTTCACAATGGTATCCAAATGGGCGATACTTTGGAAATGAGTAAGGGAACGCTGATTTTTATAGCTTAAATCCCCTGTGCTTTGGTGATTGAAAACCCCAAATTCCCATCCGGTTTTGGGGTAGGGAAACGGCATTGCCGTGTCCTCCATCGCCCACAGGGGCGATGGTTAAATCGAATTGGGCGATCGAGCTATTTCTGACTTGGTGCAATCTTCTCAATATTAATCAGCGCCTCCATCACCGACTCCACAATCGGCGCCGCTACCGTTCCCCCCGAACCACCTTTGGGCTCATCAATCACCGCCAGCACCACATACCGAGGAGCCTCCACAGGCATGATCCCCACAAAGCTAGTAATAATCGCCTTCTTAGAATAACCTCCACCAGCACTAGCCTTTTGAGCCGTCCCCGTTTTCCCAGCAATCCGATAGCCAGGGATTTGTGCAGCTTTCCCCGTACCACCATCAACCACAGTTTCCATCATTTCTAAAACCTGCTTAGTAGTTTCTGGCGAAAAAACTTGCTTCCGAACAGCCCTCGGAAGCTTCCAAAAAGCTTGACCATCCCGATCGAAAAGTCCCCGCACCACATGAGGAGTTACCAACTTGCCGCCGTTAGCCAAAGCTCCATTAAGCTGCACCAACTGCATCGGAGTAATCGAAAAACCCTGCCCAAAAGCCGTAGTAGCAACTTCCACCGGAGAGTTAATAAATTGCTCTCGATTTTTAAGCTGACTGGTTACTTCAAAAGGCAAATCAGTACCAGCAGTTTGTCCGAGTCCCAGTTTTTCTAAAGCTTGATAGTAAAGAGAAGGTTTCATCGTTCTCATTACGTGTACCATGCCCACATTACTAGAATGTTTCAAAATCTCAGTCACAGTAGAAGGGCCGCGCGCGCCTGCTTGTTGGTAATCGGAATTTTGGATAGTCCAGACATCCATGTAAATCCGACCTTCGTCGTTAAACACAGTGTTAGGTTTGACCGCACCCGCTTCCAGGGCGATCGCCACATTAATCGCTTTAAAAGTCGAACCAGGCTCATAAACATCCGTCACAGCCCAATTTTTATAGCGCGACAAATCAAAATTAAAATATTTATTTGGGTCATAAGAAGGTTCTGCCACCACCGACAATAATTCTCCGTTACGGGCATCCATCACAATCACCGTGCCCCGTTTCGCATCGTGTTGCTTCATTTTGTCCTTCAGAGCAATCCGGGCCGCCCGCTGCAAGCGACTGTCGATCGTCAATTGCAATTTCAAGTCATCAAGCTGCACAAAACCCGCTGTCAGTCGATCGGGAAGCCAATTCCCATCGATCGATCGGCTAAATTGAATCGACGGCATCGATCGTTCCAGCAAATTCTGCTGGCTGTATTCCACCCCAGCCTGTCCCTTCCGTTCCCCATCCACATAACCGAGGACATCCGCCGCCAACTCCTGCTGCGGGTAAAAACGCTGCTGCTGGCGCACCAACTCCAGCCCATCCACCGGACTATTTTTAATTTGCATCCGCCCCACGCGATCCGCTACCTCTTGAGCCAAAGAATCCGCAATTGTAATACCACTTTCAGCCAGATTAAACCTTCGCAGCAATTCAGTTTCCGCCGTATTACCTGGGCTTAGTTCGATCGACAGCATCGGAGCCAACAAAGCCGCAATATCCCCCTTCGAGTGCTTGAACAACTTGGGGTGAGCGTACAGCGTGTACACCTGTCGGTCGATCGCCAAAACATTACCCGATCGGTCAACAATCGGGCGTCTCGGCACAAACGGCTTAGACTTGAGAGTTTGCTGCTGCTGGGCCTGTTTTCGTAGAGCCGGAGCCCGCGTCACCTGCAAATAAAACAAATTCACCGCCAGTCCCAGCCCCCCCACCATCAACACCGCCCACACAGCCCACAATCGCAACTTGCTGCGTTTTAAGCGCTCCAACGGTGGTCGAGGTTGCAGGCGGCTAGCTGTAGCGGAAACTCTGGGTTTCGTTTGTCTGCCCCACCAGGTACCATCTAGCGACGATTTTGAGCGTTTAACATTCGGCGATCTGTAGCGGTCAAAGCGGGGATCATAGCTCATAAAATTAAAAATTAGAAAGCAAGTTATTTGGTAATTGCTCAACTACCCTCAAATTTTCGGGGCCTCGGGGACTTTTCCCCTTGGGCCCTCTCCTCGCTGACACCTCAATAGCCCAACGGCGTTTCCACACCAGATCGATGTTTGAGAGCTGGTTCTTCTGAGTTTGGTACCACCACGGGCGATCGGTTTTCTGGAACTGGCGACAAGAAAATCGTATCCGCAGGCTTCTGTGGAGCCAAACCAGTTTCGGGATTTTGGGCTTCTGTAGCAAGTTGGTTTTTCAAGACTTCGCTAGCAGCACTCAACTGCTGTTCCTGGAGGCGCAGAGTTTCCAGCTTTTGATACTCTTGACTCCACCGCTGCTCGCTGTACACGGTCAAACCGTAGAGAGTCAGCGCCCCGCCCAAAAGCAGCACCACAGCCGCTGAGGAGGCACGCTCCACCCTCCGTATCGATCGCAGCCACAGCGGCTGCCACTGTCGATCGGGCATCACTTTCAGCACGGATGCTGCCACGCGAGGCCCAGGCTGTTCGTCGGTGGCCTCGTAGTTGGGCAATACCGGCCCAATTTTCGCCCGCCTAGCTCGGGCAATAGAAGTAACTTTACTGTGGGCTGGGGCCTCCGCAGGCTTGCGGGTCGATCGGGAGCGCCCAGAATCCGGGGATCTGATAGCAGCAGTCATAGAGTTCACCAATAAGTATAGTGGGGCAGCTTCAGCTTGATTGAGATTAGGAGTTTTTTAGGAGTGGCGATCGGCTATGGCGGAAGTCACCTGGTCGATCGATTATCCTTACCAAACATACCTCACAAACCAACCAACCCATCCTACCACTGGTCACTTTGACTTCAGGATTCGCAAAAAAAAATGAAATCTTTGCCGGTTCGCCAGAATCAATGTGAAATTTATTAATAAATGCAGTATTGTAATCAACGAGCGAATCGTTGATCTATTCGTGCCAGCATTGTTTCTCAAGTACACTATTCCCTTCCTTGCGATGGGTTTTTAATGTTAAGGAGTGTTTATGAACAAGGGATTAATTCGTTTGACTTTGGTAATGGGCTTAGCAGCAGCCCTCGGCGCTTGCGGCGGTGAATCCGGCGGTGGCGGTGCTAGCCCCACCCCTGGTGGCGGTACTACTCCTCCTCCTGTTTCTTCTCCAGCACCGACGGCATCTCCAAAGACCACTCCTGGGGCTGGTGGAGCTGGGGCTGGTGGAACTGCTTCCCCTGCTCCCTCTCCCAAAAAGTCTCCCTAACTAGGGGTTCCCGGAGTGTTTGCCCAACGGGCCTAGCCTGTGGGTGAAAAATGGTTCGCTCTTCGCATTTTTTCATCTCATCAGTCTAGGCCTCAAGTTGGGTGTTATTTATTGTCAGATGCTTTTACTACAGTTCAGTACCTCCCCTTACTGCCGCAAAGTCCGCTTAGCGCTTAGTTACAAGGGCATCCCCTTTCAAGTGGAAAATTTGACTCCGGGCCTGCACGTTTTGAAACTCAAGCCTCTAACGGGGGGTTTGAGGACAGTGCCGGTACTTCTACCTCAACTTGAAGGTGAACCTCGGGCGATCGCAGACTCGACGCAAATTTTGCACTCGATCGAGTCTCGCTTTCCCTCGCCGTCGCTGTTGCCGGCAGACGAGAGTTTGCAAGCAGAGGCTTGGATGATCGAAGACTGGCTCGATGAAAGCATCGGCATCGCCACTCGATTTGTTTACTACGAGTTTCGCGCCGGTGCGGGCAAGCAAATCGACCCGTCTGTTTTGAGCCAATTAGTGATTCAGTTGGCGCGTCGCCAGTTCGGCATTAACCACGCTTCGGCAAAACTCGCCGAGTTGCGCCTGAGTGCTGCTTTAGGCTTGTTGCACCGTCGCTGGCAGGATGGTAATTACTTGGTAGGCGACTCCTTGAGCGTGGCAGATATTACTGCTGCCGCGCTGCTGAGTCCTTTAGCTTTGATTCCTCAATACTGCACTGACTATCCTTGGTTATTCTCGCGCATCGCCCAAATTCACGGACTTTGCGGCGAAACCCTGCCTCCGGGATTTGAAAATTTATCTGTCGGGCGATCGACTTCTGCCTGAAAATTCTAGTTATTAATAATAATTATCTGCGATCAAACACTCACTCTCCTTGACCCCCCTGGGGAGTGCGAATCGACAATAATTTAAAAAAAGCGGCTCATTATTACATAGTTTAAAAAAAGTCAAGGACATTTTGGGGAAAATATAAATTTTTCAATTTGTTTTAATATTTCTATACTTAGATATTGGCCGTTAGCACTAAAATCATAGCTTGGCAGCCAGCAAGGCAATATTTTACCTGCTGTGCGGGCACTCGGTGCGCGCAACGCAGGCAGTGAGCGTGGTACGATTAGCGATAAAAAATGTATCCAAATGTAAAGTGCAGGGCGGATCTAGGTTTTGAAAGCGATTTAGTTAAAAGATTCAGGTAGGTAGTTTTATGCCCGCGACTGTCCCCATTGAACAGATTGACCGGATTGTTGGGAATCAGCACCACGATCCATTTGAAGTGCTTGGCCCCCACGCGATCGAAGAAAATGGCAAAAAAGTATGGGCCGTCCGAGTTTATCTGCCCAATGCGGATGCGGTATCGGTAGTTTTGCCCGAGGCGAGGGCCGAATACCCGATGAAATCAGGGCATCACCCTCACTTTTTTGAATGTACGATCGACACCCCAGAATTAGCAAACTATCAACTGCGGGTCAAAGAAGGCGAACACGACCGCTTTATCTACGACCCCTACGCCTTTCGATCGCCCAAACTCACAGAATTTGACCAACACCTATTCTCAGAAGGAAACCACCACCGGATTTACGAAAAACTAGGGGCCCACTTCACCGAAGTAGACGGCATCACAGGAGTATATTTTGCAGTTTGGGCTCCGAATGCCCGTAACGTCTCAGTTTTAGGCGATTTCAACTATTGGGACGGCCGCAAACATCAAATGCGGAAATCCCAAAACGGCATCTGGGAATTATTTATTCCGGGACTATCCTACGGAACTCACTACAAATACGAAGTGAAAAACCAAGACGGACATCCCTACGAAAAGTCCGACCCTTACGGTTTCCAGCAAGAGGTGCGGCCGAAAACAGCCTCAATTGTCACAGACTTAGATACCTACACTTGGAACGACAGCGCTTGGATCGAACAGCGGCGGAATACAGACCAACTGACGCAGCCAGTTTCGGTTTACGAATGCCACATCGGTTCTTGGCTGCACGCCGGTACTGACGAACCCGCTGTGCTACCAAATGGTGAAATAGAACCAGCAGTGCAGGTTTCGGAACTCAATCCGGGCGCGCGCTTTTTGACTTATCGAGAATTAGCCACAAGACTAATTCCCTACGTCAAAGACTTGGGATTCACCCACATCGAAATGTTGCCCATTGCCGAACATCCTTTCGACGGTTCCTGGGGCTATCAAGTAACAGGCTATTTCGCCCCAACATCCCGCTACGGCACACCCGAAGATTTCATGTATTTTGTTGACCAGTGCCACGCCAACGGCATTGGCGTACTGGTGGACTGGGTGCCAGGGCACTTCCCCAAAGACGGTCACGGTTTGGCTTTCTTTGACGGAACTCACTTGTACGAACACGCCGACCCCCGCAAGGGCGAACACAAAGAGTGGGGAACCCTCGTATTTAACTACGGCCGCAACGAAGTGCGGAATTTCCTAGTATCAAACGCTCTGTTCTGGTTTGACAAGTATCACATCGACGGCATTCGCGTAGATGCCGTAGCCTCGATGTTGTACTTAGATTACTGCCGCGAACCCGGAGAATGGCTGACCAACCAGTACGGCGGCCGCGAAAATATTGAGGCGGCCGATTTTCTGCGTCAGGCAAATCACGTCATTTTTAGCTATTTCCCAGGGACACTGTCGATCGCCGAAGAATCTACCTCTTGGCCGATGGTATCTTGGCCGACTTATGTAGGCGGTTTGGGCTTCAACCTCAAGTGGAACATGGGTTGGATGCACGATATGCTCGACTATTTCCACATGGACCCGTGGTTCCGCCAGTTCCACCAAAACAACATAACTTTCAGTATGTGGTACAACCACAGTGAGAATTTTATGCTGGCTTTGTCCCACGACGAAGTAGTCCACGGCAAAGCCCACATCATCGGCAAAATGCCCGGGGACGAATGGCAAAAGTTTGCAAACGTCAGGTGTTTGTTTACTTTTATGTTTGCTCATCCAGGCAAGAAAACCATGTTTATGGGGATGGAGTTCGGCCAGTGGCATGAGTGGAACGTTTGGGGGGATTTGCAGTGGGATTTGCTGCAATTTGAGCCTCACCAAAAGTTGAAGCTGTTTTTTAAGGATTTAAACCATTTGTACCGCAGCGAAACGGCGCTTTACACCCAAGATTTTGCTGAGGATGGGTTTGAGTGGATTGATTGCAGCGATAATCGGCACAGCGTGGTAGCCTTTGTGCGCCGTGAGAAGGATGGCGATGAGTTTGTGGTGACGGTGTGCAATTTTACTCCGCAGCCACACTCTCACTATCGCGTAGGAGTGCCGGAACCAGGTTTCTATACGGAGTTGTTTAACAGCGACGCACGGGAGTACGGTGGTAGCAATATGGGGAATTTGGGAGGCAAGTGGACTGAGGAGTGGTGGTTCCACAACAGTGCTTATTCGATCGACTTGTGTTTGCCACCTTTGGGCGTGTTGATTTTCAAGATCGATCGGGCGAAAACAGCATTGCGTAACTCTCAATAGTTTTGAGTTTTGAGTGCTGAGAGTTTTGGGTGAACAATCAAAACTTGATTCAATGTAAAATTTTGAGGGTATTCAGAAACCCGGTTTCTCCAAGAAACCGGGTTTTTTTCTCAGTTTTGGACGCAGAACCTGTATTTGTAGGATGATCCTCGGCGCTACAAACTCAACTTATATCATGTCCTCCGATAACTCCCACGATCAAACCGTTTTTATTACGCTAATTGACCGGACGTAATATCAAATCCGGTGACATCTGAATTATTCAACCACAGAGGAAGCAGAGAAAGAGGAGAGAAATTTATCATTCCGATGCTACTGGATGTGAGATCGCAGAAAAACCCGGTGTTGCAGCTTTCAGCATTTGGCGACGGACTTGTTCTAGTCGAGCGGGATTAATCGGGAGCAATCGCCACACCCGGTTCATCCGATCGCGAGTTATCGGCCGTTCATCTTCGGGAAAAAAACCTTGATAAATTTCGCTAGTTTTTTCGTGTACGAACGTACACAAGTACGCGACCGAAGAAAAACTATTCAGCTCAAATCCGGTGACATCTGAATTATTCAACCACAGAAGCAGCAGAGAAAGAGGAGAGAAATTTATCATTCCGATGCTAACGGATTTGATATAATACCATGCGTGAAAAAATGTTGCTACAGTTATTAACCCTATAGAAATTATCATTCCGAAGCATAACTTGCCGCCGGACACGGCAGTGCCGTTTCCCTACAGGTGAAAACCTCTAATTTCTGATTCTGCAAGATTTATTCAAATTGGTATAATATTACGATTTGAATGCCCAATTACCTTTTTTCCAATTCCCAATTCCCAACTCCCAATTTTCAACTACGAGTATCAGAAGCGCCAAGATTATAAGGAACTTTAGACGGCTCAACTGTTACAACTTCCGAAATAGACTGTTCCTCTACTGCGTCTAAATTTGGCAGCGGCATATGCTTCATTTCCCAAACTTTCAGCAAAATTAGATATTCATAAAAAGCTTGCAGCGTGCACCAAGCTAATCCCGCTTGACCGTCAAGAAATCCGCCGAGTAAAATATACATATAGAAAAAGCGCACGACAGGCCGCAAAGGCAAGCGCAAAGAAAAATCTTTCAAAGCGCGGCGTCTTTCCACCTCCGATGCGCCAAATACTAAATCCCACCAATTTACTTGACCGGCTGCTAATTGGCGGAGAGTTTCAGCCGCCTCGTCAGTTGAGTAGCGGTTGTGCTTTTCAATCCAGCGAGAAAGACCTTTGCTGCAAGTATAGTGAGGGTAAGTTTCCTTCAAAAAGTGAGTAGGCCCGTTGCAGACTTCCCGTTCAGTGTGACCGTAGTCAGAAAACCACACTTGGTCTTTGCGAAACAGGCGCATTTGATAGCGGGGATATTGAGTGCTGCGCCGAATCCAGCGCTCCATAAATATTACTTTTTCAGCGACATAATAGCCGATATATTCTTGACTTTCGATCGCCTTTAAGCATTCAGCAAACAGTGCAGGTGTCATCCGCTCGTCAGCTTCGAGGATGTAAACCCATTCGTACTTGCATTCTACTTCTTGGAGCATCCAAGTCCGCTGGCGTCCGTGAGTCTCAAAGCGGTGCTGCACTGTTTGCACGGGATAGTTCTGAACAATCTCCAGGGTGCGATCGCTGCTGAAAGAATCAACTACAATGATATCGTCACAAAGCATTGCCGATTCTATGCAAGCGGCGATATCAATCTCTTCGTTGTAAGTCAGAATATAAATTGAGAACATTCCCAGCTTTCAGTAAGGGCAAACTATCAGGCAAATCAAGTGTTTTTTCTCAGGGATGTCTTGACTTACGGGTTCTAGGGGCTGGCGTAGGTCAACTTTTGTGGCGGCCGAACCGCAGAATTCCCATACTTCTCAATCCAGTCCAACCAACAGTAATGT
>JAJAYT010000252.1 GCA_026786085.1 Microcoleus sp. CAN_BIN18
CCCCCCCCCCGCGGGTTTTACACCCGCGCCCTTAAAAATACTGTTTTTTTCCCCCCCCCGGGGGGGGCGTCTTTGTTTTGTCCCCGGGGGTACACACCCCCCGTCTGATCTTTGTGTAGACGCGGTTTCAACCGCCGTCTGATCTTTGTGTAGACGCGGTTTCAACCGTCGTCTGATCTTTGTGTAGACGCGGTTTCAACCGCCGTCTGATCTTTTAGGTTTTTGGTTCGGTTTTAGATCGATCGCCCGTGGAGTCGATCGGCATTACCAATATCTTATCAACGCGGTTGCCGTCCATATCCACGACTTCGACTCGCAAACCGTTCCACTCAAAATGCTCGGCTGCTGTCGGAATCTTGCCCAAATGTGTAATCACAAAACCGCCCATTGTGTGGTAACTTCCCCTATTTTCTGACGATCTTTCATCAATTCCAAACAGTTCAAAGAAATCATCGACAGGCAACATTCCGTCTAACAACCAAGAACCGTCTTCGCGCTGCACGGCTTGCGGTTCGTCAGCATCTTCAATGGAGGGAAAGTCGCCAACTAATTCGACTAAAATGTCGTTGACTGTCACCAATCCTTGAATGACTCCGTATTCGTCAACCACTAAGGCAATTTGATTGCTAGATTGCTTAAAAAGCTCTAATACTTTTAAACCGCGCGTGCTTTCCGGCAAAAATAAGGGCCTGCGCAAAGAAGCGCTTAAATCGAACGGTTGACCTGTTAAATTCCTCGACAGCATATCTGTAACGTGGACTAAACCGATAACATTGTCGAGTCCGCCCTGACAAACGGGAAACCGGGAATGACCGCTGCCAAGCATTTTTTGGCGGTTTTCTTCTACTGAGTCGTCGAGGTCGAGCCAGGTAAGATCGGGTCGCGGTGTCATTAAGGTGCTGACTCGCCGATCGCCTAAACGAAACACTCTTTCAACCATGTCTTGTTCGGCTTCTTCAAAGGTGCCGGCCTCGGTTCCTTGCTCGATTAAAACTTTAATTTCTTCCTCTGTAACTTGTGGTTCTGTTGAAGGCACAATCCCCATAATTCGCAAGATTAAGTCAGTAGAATAACTTAAAACATACACTGCTGGAGCGCCAATGTTTGAGAGCATTCGCATGGGAATAGCGACACGAGAGGCGATCGGCTCAGGGTTGTTGAGGGCCAGCCGCTTCGGCACGAGTTCGCCGATAATTATGGTGAGGTAAGTTATGGTTAAAATTGCGATGACTGAGGCGATCGGCTTAGAGTAGGGTTCCAAGGTCGGAATCAATCGCAACAGAGGCTCTACCCTTTTAGCAATGGTCGTTTCTCCGAAAGCGCCGGACAGGATAGCCAGTAGCGTAATCCCGATTTGAACTGTCGGCAAGAACTGATTCGGGGCATTAGCCAGATCCAAAGCTACACGGGCATTGATCGAACCCTGGTTTGCCATCTGTTGCAGTCTCACCTTCCGTACTGAGATGATGGCCATCTCTGACATCACAAACACGCCATTGAGGAAAACCAGCAGGAGAACAATCAGAATATCGGTACTTGGAGACATTTCTAAAATTATTCGGTAGTAACGGCGAAGCGCTCTTCCTGGTTAAAGGAGAAGCTTGCAAGCGGAGAATCTCGATCGCAAAATCGAAATTGTTGTCAGTCTGTCCCTAGATTAACGGAACTAGCTCGCCGCGATCGCAGGTTCGAGACATTTAGAGAATGTCTCTAGTACAATACGGTTCACTTAACACTGTTTATTGCCCGGAGATCCCCCTCGCATCCCCCTTAAAAAGGGGGACTTTGAGAAGATTCTTGTCCCCCCCTTGGGAAGGGGGGCTAGGGGGGATCTGTCTTAACCCAAGCGTATTGACCTCTAGCAAAAATCTACCCGTAGTTGAGTGGCGCTGCCAACAGCCGATCGCCACAATGATAGATGTTTGTCGTACAATCTTCCTTAGTAGGCAGCCGGGAAAGAGCCTTATTCCGCGGATCAGGGATTAAAATTAATAGCGCATGACTTTCTCTTCGATAATTCGCATCCTGGGGCGATCGCCCCTAGCAACAGAACTGCTCAACAAGCTCCAACGGCACCACTGCCTGCAACTCAACGGCATCGCCCGCTTACCAAAAGGTTTAGTAGCTTCCGCCCTCGCACAACAAGAGGGGCGAAACCTATTGGCAGTGACAGCAACTCTCGAAGAAGCAGGCCGCTGGGTAGCTCAATTAGAAGCGATGGGCTGGCAAACCGTACATTTTTACCCAACTTCGGAAGCTTCGCCCTACGAGCTATCTTACTCCGACGAGAACGAAATGACCTGGGGACAAATGCAGGTGCTGGCGGACTTGGTGGACAAGCAAGAAACAAGCGCCACTAAGTCTAAGCCGATCGCCATTGTAGCCACAGAAAGAGCTCTCCAGCCTCACTTGCCACCGCCGGATGCTTTTGAACCCTACTGTCTGACACTCAAGCGAGGCGAAGTTCAAGACTCAAAGATACTCGATCGCCAACTTGCCTCGATGGGGTACGATCGGGTGAATTTGGTAGAAACCGAAGGTCAATGGAGCCGCCGGGGCGATATTGTCGATGTGTTTCCGGTGGCGGCGGAGTTGCCGGTACGGCTGGAATGGTTCGGGGATACTTTGGATCAACTGCGCGAGTTCGATCCGTCGAACCAGCGATCGCTCGATAAGGTCGATCGATTAGTATTAACTCCTACTAGCTTTAACGCAATTATTAAAGCGGTTTTAGCTGAAAAAAATCTTGACGAAATCAACCAAATAGGCTCTCTTGACACAGGAAAAGCAGCCGAAAAATTTGTCCGCAGGCTGTTGGGTTTAGCATTCGCTCAACCAGCTTGTTTGTTGGATTATTTGCCCAAAAATACTTTAGTTCTGGTTGACGAACCGCCAGGATGCGAAGCTCA
>JAJAYT010000253.1 GCA_026786085.1 Microcoleus sp. CAN_BIN18
CAGCGGCATAATGTGATTTAAAACTGGATTTACAGTGAGCAATATCACTAAAAGCCTCCAAAAAAAATCTGTATTTCATCTTGTACTTTCAAGAGGGCTACTATTTTCAGTATAAATCTGATATTATTAACTAAGGTAAAGACGTTTATCAGAGATCGCCCTCACAAACTTATGGTGCTATTTGGATTTGGCAAAAAGTCGAGCATACCCTCTCCCCAAGAGGCATTACCCGGACGGGCAGAGTCGATGTCTGTATCGGCAACTCACTTTGTTAACGGAAATCCCCTCAAAGCTCCGTTTCCAAACGGCATGGAGACTGCTGTGTTTGGCCTGGGCTGTTTTTGGGGCGCGGAACGCAAATTTTGGCAGGAAAAAGGTGTTTTTTCGACTGCGGTTGGCTACGCAGCGGGGATTACTCCGAATCCTACTTATAACGAAGTTTGCAGTGGGATGACTGGACACAATGAAGTAGTTCTGGTTGTGTTTGATCCGAAAAAAGTGAGTTACGAAACGCTGCTAAAGGTTTTTTGGGAAAGCCATAATCCGACTCAAGGAATGAAGCAGGGTAATGATTCGGGTACTCAATATCGATCGGGTATTTACACATATTCAGCCAGCCAAATGCAGCTAGCTGAAGCTTCGCGTGATGCCTATCAGCAAGCTCTGACACCGGCCGGTTACGGTAAGATTACTACTGAAATTATTGATGCCCCTGAGTTTTATTACGCAGAAACCTATCATCAGCAGTATCTTGCTAAAAATCCGAACGGTTATTGCGGTTTGGGCGGTACTAAGGTTTGTTTGCCGGACACTAAGACGGCGGTTTAAACCGGGTCTATACAAACGATGTCCGCCGGACGCCGACTGAAGATCGGACGTACGGTTGAAACCGGGTCTATACAAACGATGTCCGCCGGACGCCGACTGAATAAAATAACGTAATTTTAACCGCCCGTTCTTCAACCCGCGGAGGCGGGTTTTGTTTGTGTAGACGCGGTTTCAACCGCCCGGTCTTCTGTTATTAGTTGAAAAAAAGTAAAAAATGCTGACTGCTGTTGTAATTATCAATTTAATGATATCTCTGGTCTGTTTTTATATCGCTGCGAAAGTGTGGAAAATTAGACGGACGATCGCACGTTTTGAATTTCGGATCGCAGCAATCGAGCGCTGTAGCAGAAATGTCCTCGGCAAATCGCCGGATTTCCTTGCAAAAAGGCAGCAAAGTGCTCACCAATTACGGCGGAATTATCAACAACTGGAATTGCAACTGCAACAGGTTCAGCAACTTTTGGGATTGCTGGGTTTGGGGCGGACGCTTTGGCTCAGGCGCGATCGACCTTTGAGATAAGTAAGCTATCCTAAAATTGCCGCATCTAGTTTAAATGCAGGATTCTAGCTTTGCAAACGGCTGCGATCGGGCAAACGTACCTAAAATTGGTCTATGGAGAGAAGTTATATAAATGTCAACTAAACGTTCAGGATTGTTCATTGGCGGTCTGTTGGTGGGTTCTGCGATCGGGGCCGTGACTGGGTTGCTGATGGCACCGCGAACGGGCAAGGAGACGCGGCAGATATTGAAAAAATCGGCCGATGCTTTACCGGAGTTGGCGGAAGATTTATCGACTAGCGTTCAATTGCAGGCCGATCGACTTTCGGAGACTGCAATCCGCAATTGGGACGAAACTTTGGTTAGATTGAAGGAGGCGATCGCAGCCGGTTTAGAAGCGACTCAGCGGGAACGCCAAACCCTGTCGGAAACTGAAGTCGAAGTCAGTCCTCCGTTGCGCCCTCCTGTCCGCTAACTCACCCACTCTTAGCCATTATTCATTGCTGTTTGGGACGGGCTCTTCGGCCCATCCCACAAGAATATTCAGCCTTCGGGACGGGCTCTTCGGCCCATCCCACAAGAATTTCATCACGCATTAACTGTAAAATTAGATCCACAGCAGCCTATGAATTCCCAAACCCCAAATCCGAGATTCAAGTGAGCGATCCCATATTCTGGCTAGGACTTTCGATTTTGCTAGTAGCAGTTAGCCTGACTGCTGTTTTAGTGACTCTGATACCTGCGGTGCAAGCGCTAGCAAGGGCAGCCCGCAGCGTGGAAAAGCTCGCGGACACGCTTTCTCGCGAGTTTCCGCCCACTTTGGAGGCGATTCGGTTGACGGGGCTGGAAATTAGCGAGTTGACGGATGATGTTAGCGATGGGGTGCAAAGTGCGGGGGAGGTTGTCAAACAGGTCGATCGCAGTATTGGTAGCGCGAAGAAGCAGGCGCAAAACGTACAGGTAACAACTCGCAGCCTGGTGACTGGGGTGATGGCTGCTTGGAAAACTTTAACTCGGAAGCCGCCGCATTCTGGGACGAATCGCCGATCAGATAGATTGTCCGCGAGTCAAAGAAGTGCGATTTCGCTGAGGGATTCGGGTTTTGAGGACAGGTATTCTGGGGGTCACGCTGCGAGTGCGAGTAATGGGGAATCGCCACGGTTGAGGAATGGCGAGGGTTCTGGTTTGCCGACTGATGCTGAGGATTTTGAGCAAGTGCGATCGAAGGATTCTTGATTGTCGATCGGTTTTTACCTTGCTTCTTTTAACTTTTGAATTTCCTGAATACTCAATCCGGTTGTTTGACTAATTGTTGCCTCATCTAATACATCCAGAAGTCCTGTGGCAATGTCGATCGCTTTTTGTTTCACAGCCTGCTTCACCGCCTTAATAGTAGCATTCCGCTGGTCTTGTATGTAAATTTCCTGATGTTCTAAATCTTCAAATTCTTCGCGGGTTAAATCGGCGCGATTTGCAACTTCAAAAGCTTTCTGAATAGCTGGCACTTCTCCCATTTGTTCCGGTACAAGTTCTAAATTTTTGGCATTTTTCAGGAAATAGATCCACTGATCGGTTAGTGTTTCTAATTCTTCTAGCTTTTTGCCAAATTTCGGTAATTCCACAAACACTAACTCGATATCGTAAATTAGATAGTCAACCAAAAAGTCTTTTTCTTTGAGGATAAAATTGGAAATTACTTTGTCGAGATTGGGGAACATTTCAAAGTCAGTAATAGTCAAGGCAATTACCGGATTTAGTAGCGTATAATCGGCTCCCGTGTCGAGTTGAATCGAATAAGCTTTAGCAGCATTGTACAATATCCGCTTTTCAAAGCCTTCTACATTCAATACCTGCATTTCGATAATAACTGTTTGCTGGTTATTCAACTTGGCTCGGATATCTAAGTAAGTATCTTTAACTCCTCTAATTTTGGGGGGTTGATAGGGATTGAGGATTTCTAAAGATTCGATCGCAGAATGGCCTTGATAAAGGATGGCGTTGAGAAAACTGATGAGGATGTCTTTGTTTTGTTCGTCGCCGAAGATTTTTTTAAAGGCAAAATCTGTTTTGGGATTGATAAATCTCATTTTTAAAACCTCCAATGTGAAGCAATTGCTCTCGATTATAATGATACCATTTATTTCGGACATTTGAGTCAATGAAGACGATCTGATAAACTAAGAAATTAGGACACGGCAGTGCCGTCTCCCTACAATATTATTTTCGGTAGGGACACGGCATTGCCGTCTCCCTACAATATTATTTTCGGTAGGGACACGGGATTGCCGTCTCCTCTATATCATAAGGAGTGCAACCGAAATTGAGATCAATACATTTTAATTCGTCCCACCATATCCCGAAGCAACAATCATCGACCCAATACCCGAATCGCTGAATATCTCTTGCAACAAAGCGTGTTCGAGGCGACCATCAATAATATGAGCAGCCTTAACACCCTGAGCTAAACTCCGCACACAACAATTAACCTTCGGAATCATTCCTCCTGACACAACCCCAGACTCAATTAACTGTCGAGCCTCTTGAATATCTAACTTCACAATCAGACTATCAGGCTGATGATAATCCTCCAAAATTCCAGCAGTATCAGTCATCAAAATCAACTTTTCCGCACCCAAAGCAGCCGCAATCTCTCCAGCCACCGTGTCAGCATTAATATTGTAAGATTGACCAGTTTCATCTGCCGCCACACTCGACACCACCGGAATATATCCGCTGTTTACCAACGACTCCAAAATCTTGACTTTGACACCACTCACTTCGCCAACAAACCCAATTCCTTCCTGACCATCTGGACGAGCTTGAATCAAATTACCATCCTTACCACACAACCCCACCGCCTTGCCGCCAGCTTGGTTAATTAACGAAACAATTTCCTTATTCACCTTCCCCACCAAAACCATCTCGACAACTTCCATCGTCGCGGCATCAGTCACCCTCAAACCATTCTTAAATTGTGGCTCAATGCCCAATTTTTCCAGCCAAATATTAATTTCCGGGCCGCCACCGTGAACCACAACCGGGCGCATCCCGACGCAGGATAGCAGCACAATGTCTCGGATTACCTTTTCCTTGAGAGTGCTATCTTTCATCGCCGCACCGCCGTATTTGACGACAATCGTGCGGCCGGCAAACTGTTGAATGTAAGGCAGTGCTTCTGAAAGCACCTGAACCCGATTGGTCTCTACATTCCTGGGAAAATCGCTGTGTTTGAGCATATAAGGATAAATGGCTAAAAACTTAAGTCTAAAGTTTAATGTCTCCAGCTATCATCCACAAACACAAAAAGAATTAAGAAGTCATTACTCAGCACTCACCACACAGATTGATGTCCATGCACCAGGCTCGATCGCCCATGCCCAAGTTTCAATAGGTTTTTTTAATAATTTTACTTTAATCTTTATATTCTAACTTATACATTTCTTGCTAAAATCAAGAAATGTATCATTATCCTTAATTTACTAACGTTTTATGTTAGATGCTGTCGCCCCGGATTCCGAAGACCTTCAGTACAAGCTACCATCGGAGGCTGACTCATCCCCCAGGATGACGGTATTTTGCGATTTAGACGGGCCAATCGTCGATGTGTCCGATCGCTACTACGCCACCTATCAACAGGGATTAGCCGACACTCAAGCAGCCTACCGCGCCCGAGGAATCAACCTCAACCTCCAAATCCTCAGCAAACAGCAGTTTTGGCAAATGAAACAAAACCGAGTGCCCGATACTGAAATAGCCAAAAGTTCCGGCTTGTCGGGAGAAGAAATTCATGTTTTTATCGGATGCGTAAGTCGGATTGTCAATCAGCCAGACTTGTTGCACTTAGATCGCATCCAGCCAGGAGTGCAATGGGCGATCGGACTTCTGCATTCTCGCGGTGTGCGACTGATTTTAGTCACCCTACGGCCGAGAAATCAAGCCGTTCAACTGTTGCAAAATTACGGTTTAGCCAGACTGTTTACCAGCATTCGCGGCACTCAGATGCCGAATGCTGCGTATCACAACTATACAGCCTTAAAAACGGAATTGTTGGCTGAAGTTGCAGAAGAATTTGAGTCATCTCTGGGTTCAGCTTGGATGATTGGAGATACCGAAGCAGATATCCTCGCGGGACAAGCATTAGGGATACCCACAATTGCCGTTACCTGCGGCATTCGCAGTCGCCATCAACTGCAAAAGCATCAGCCTAATTTCATTCTTAGTGACTTAATTATTGCCGTTCATCACTTACTATGTTTGGGGAAACAAGTAATATTATAATGACTATAGTCTTTCTCACTAACAGTGCGGTACGGTGACGGGCATTGGGCATTGGGCATTGGGCATTGGGCATTGGGCATTGGGCATCGGGCATCGCCCGTATACCTCACTTTTTTGAGAACCTCTATACAGTCAACAGTTAACAGTTAACAGTTAACAGTTAACAGTTAACAGTTCACTAATGACTAATGACTAATGACTAATGACTAATGACTAAGATTTTTCTAATTTCCTGGTCATTTCCCACAAGCGATTGAGAGGAAAATAAATCACCGGAGCCCAAAGACTGCTGAGAATAGCAGAACACAAAGCCACACGCTGGTGATCGCTCCAAATTTCTAGTAAAGCCCGATCGCCCATAGCCAGAAATTGCAGCCCCATCACTGTTTCCGCTACCACCGCCATCCCAAACACAATTAGCGCGATCGGAATCGGATCTCTCTCGACAATATCTGCTGGAATCGACCAGCTTTTGAGCAAAACAACCGTTAAAACTCCTACAATAACTAGACTCACAGCGTGGGTAGGATGAGGAGCAGTCATCGCATCTTGAAGAAACCCCAAAACCACGCCCATGCTAGCGGCTCCCCAAACTGTACGTTTCCGCTTAATGCTCCAAGCTACCACCCAAATTAACAGCCAGTTAGGGCTAATTCCCAGCAATTCCATTCCCGGCATCCGAGTGGGCAATATTAGTACGCACAAGAGTACAGAAACAAATGTAACGGCGAAGTTGAGAAATTGGCGCGATCGCGAAGACATCCGAGGTAAAGACTTCATGGCTACTTTGCCTCTCCTTCCGGTGCAGAAGATTGACCCTGGGAAGCCTTTTGTTCAGCTTCCTTAGAGTGAGGGTAAACCACCGCCCACTCCAGAGAACTCATCGGTGCAGAGAACTCAATAAGAGCTTCGGGAGCCGGAGTTTTATTCATATCCACCGAAATCACTTTTCCCACCGGCAAACCAGCAGGGAACAACTGACTAAAAGTAGAAGTTGAGACTACATCCCCAGGCTTGACATTAGGAGCATTATCAAAAAACTCCATCACAGCCTGATTTCCGCCTTTTCCGCGCATAAAACCCATGTTGCGACTGCGAGTAATTCCCACACCCAATTGACTCGTCGGATCGCTGGCCAAAAGCACCAAGCTAGTATTAGGAGTAACACTGATAACTCGACCTACCAAACCGCCAGGCCCCATCACAGTAAAATCTGCTTTGATGCCATCATTACTACCGCGCCCCAAAGTTACTTGCTGCCACCAATGGTCGGCACTGCGGCCAACAATAGGAGCGACAATCCCTTTAGGTTTCTTCGCCGAAACATAACCTAAAAGCTCTTTTAACTTTTGATTTTGAGTTTCTGATTCTAATAACTGTGCTTGCAATTCTTGAGTGCGAGCCGAGATTAGCTGTTCTTGCCCAGAGCCGTTAGTTTGAAATGGACGAGTCACCCAATTGTAAACTTCAAACAGTGGAGCACCTTGTGTTTGTCGAACTCCCCAAGCGGCAGTTACAGCTAAACCTAAAAGAGCAATTGGCAGACGCAGATCCCACCACCTGCGGAGTGTATTCTTTAGCATAATTCCAGTTATCTAAAATTGTTATGTCAGGATTTTAGATTTTAGATGGAAGACCTATTTCTAAATCCAAAATCCTAAGTTTGTTAACTACATATTGCGCGACGACTGCCCGCTGAAAACCCGTTCCAACTGTTTGTTTTCCAATACTCTACCAGTTCCCAAAACCACGCAACACAGTGGATCGGCTGCCACATGAGTGACAATTCCGGTTTCGTGACTGATCAGAGTATCTAAACCTTTCATCAGCGCCCCGCCGCCGGCGAGCATAATTCCCCTGTCAATAATATCTGCTGCTAATTCCGGGGGTGTGCGTTCCAAAGTACGTTTGACAGCTTCCACAATTACTGACAGCGGTTCCGACATACTTTCGCGAATTTCTGGGCCTTTGATCGTAACAGTTCGCGGTAGACCGGAGAGCAGGTGCAAGCCCCGCACTTCCATGATCACATCGTCATCCTCTAGAGTTGGATATGCTGAACCCACCTGAATTTTAATTTCTTCAGCAGTGCGTTCGCCGATGACCAAATTGTGAACTTTTTTCATGTATATGACGATCGCCTCATTGAGTTCGTCGCCAGCCACCCGCACAGACTCGCTGATCACCGTACCTTGCAAACTCAAAACCGCAACTTCTGTCGTACCCCCACCGATATCTATAATCATATTGCCAGTCGCCTCAGCAACAGGCAATCCAGCCCCGATCGCAGCGGCGATCGGTTCATCAATTAACCGCACTTCCCTAGCACCGGCCTGAGTAGCGGCTTCAATGACAGCGCGCCTCTCAACTCCAGTGACACCGCTGGGGATGCCAATAATGATCCGCGGCGAAACTAAGGTTCGGCCTTCGTGAACTCTGCGGATAAAAGTCTTGAGCATCAATTCGGCTGTGTCGAAGTCGGCGATTACCCCGTCGCGAAGCGGGCGCAGTGCTATGACATTCCCAGGCGTGCGCCCGAGCATTTTTTTAGCATCTTCTCCAACAGCCAGCGGTATTTTTAAGTCTTGGTCGATCGCCACTACAGAAGGTTCTTGGAGAACAATGCCTTTGCCAGATACATAAACGAGAGTGTTAGCAGTACCGAGGTCGATACCCATATCTCTAGATAAGGAAAATCGATTGAGAAGACCCACTGATTTGTACCCCCCCAAAACTAAAATACTAATGTGTGCAATAATGTTGTTACAAAAGTGTAACCGAGGTGGATTCTATTACGTTTTTCATCCTGAGTCTAGTCAGAACTGTACATTGTCGAGCATAACTTGACCGAAAACTCGCCAATCATCCACAATCAATATGTTCTGGTAAGTGGGTGTAAAATCAGGATGAAGCCCTGATTCGCGCTGTTCCAAGTTAAGTTTGGAGGCGATCGCCCTTCGCGGAGAGTTTAACTACATCACCAATCGAGCACATTCCCGAAAAAATTTATGAGTCTTAATGTTGTGACTTTAGTAGGCCGCGTCGGCGGCGACCCGGACGTGAAGTATTTTGAGTCGGGTAAAGTTGTGTGTAATTTGACGCTGGCAGTCAATCGCAGAACCAAGAACAGCGAGCCAGATTGGTTTAATCTGGAAATCTGGGGGAAAACAGCGCAAGTCGCTGCTGACTACGTTCGCAAAGGCGCTCTAATTGGAGTAACAGGCTCTTTGAAGTTCGATCGCTGGCAAGACCGCAATACGGGTTCAAATCGCTCGAAGCCAGTAATTAGGGTAGACCAGTTAGACTTGCTGGGTTCCAAACGCGATAATGAGTCTGGTATGTCGCAACACAACAGCGAATTCTAGTGTTTGGGGAATTTGGGAACTAATATTTGTCAAGTGGGTGGCGGCTGGTGAGTTCAGAAAAGTTAGAAATTGTGCAGACTGAGTATCAAACTGGCCGAGTAGCTTTTGAGAGCGGGCTGTATGCTCAAGCTGTGCAGAGTTTAGAAACAGCAACCGGTTTGGTCGATCGCAATTCCCGGTTGGGCGGCGAGGTGCAGATGTGGCTGGTGACAGCCTACGAAGCATCTGGCGACACAGAAAGGGCGATCGGGCTTTGTGGGCAACTCACCCGCCATCCGCGCCAAGAAACCCGCCAGCAAGCCAAGCGCTTGCTGTTCATACTCGAAGCCCCCAAGCTCACCATCCCCCCCGAATGGATGGTGAAAATCCCCGATCTCACAGCATTAGAAGAAAACGAATCTTCAAGTTTTCAAGTAGGGCCCAATGTCTCCTTCGTCAAGCCTGCGATTCCGAAACGAAATGCCATAGACGAACCTGTAGATTTAAGTCAGGTGAATACGCAGGATAATCGATTTATTTGGGTGGCATTAATTGCCATATTTTTGATTTTAGGTGGCTTGTTTATTAGTTATTAAGCAGTTAACCAATAAACAAAGTTATGCTTTCCAACAAGCCCTTAGATCAATTCAAGGAAATCCCTGAAATAGACCGACAAAGGGTTGTTGAATTCAATCAAGAATCTTTTGACCAATTGCTGACATTTGTTGATATTGTTCCCGACAATGCCTTTGATTTGGGATATATCCAAAGTAATTTTGCGAAAGATAGAGATGCGATTATTCAGGCATTGATTAACCATCCCGATTGTCAAGATATGCAGTTTGAGATTTGGGATTTTCCCGATCCTGATATGCGCTTTTTGATGGATGAAATTCTGAAGGTTTTGCCAAAAGTTAAGGTTCAAGCAGACAAGAAGTTGATTTTCATTGTGCGGGGAGTGGAAAATGCGATCGGGATGACGGGAGAATATCCGCCGATGTTGGTTGATTTTAATTGGGTGCGAGATGCTTATCCAGTTAAAGTGCGGCATCTAATGCTGTTTTGTTTGCCAGATTATGCGATTACGCGAGTTGCTAATTTTGCGCCGGATTTCTGGGCCTGGAATTCGGGAACTTTTGTATTCAAAACTCCTGCAAATACTAGAGATGATGCGATTTCTCAAACTCTGGATGCTAGCAAAGGGATTAGCAATTGTGAGTTGCCGGAAAAGCAGGAACGGATCGATTTATTGCAAAGGTTATTGATTGAATACACTCCATCGAATGGACGCGAAGAAACTCACGAGGATTTGAAAACTCGCATTAGAGTTTTGAATGATTTGGCAATTGCTTATCGCAGTCGGAGTGAATACTCGACAGCAACATACTATTTGAAACAAGCGTTAGATTTGGCGAAAGATGATGAAGATTTCATATCTTTAAAGGCAAATACTTTATATGAATTAGGATGGATTCAGAACGATTGGGGAAATCCCAAAGAGGCGATCGCATTTTATCAACAATCTCTCGAACTTCAGGAAAAAATTGGCAATCTGCAAGGGAAAGCTGCTACTTTGCACTGTCTAGCAATAATCTATGCGAATCAAGGGGATGTAGAAAAGGCGATCGCACTTTATCAACAATCTCTCGAACTTCAGGAAAAAATTGGCAATGTTCAAGGGACAACTGCTACTTTCGCAATGCTTGGACAGTTGTTAGCAGCGCAGGGAGATTTTGAGAAAGCTTTGAATTATTTGCAGCAATCTTTGGAGATTTTACAGCATTTGCGATCGCCTGATGCCGAGACAGTGAAGGAAATTATTGCTGATGTTCAGGCTGGGGCGGGTTTATGAGATTATCGATTATGGGCAATTATTGCTGGTGAACCCGCCCCTACAAAATTTAACATCATACAAGTCCGAATCAAACAGAAATGATCTGATATCAAATCAGGTAGCATCGTCCTGTATTCATCTCTCAATACTCTTCCTCTGTGTCCTCTGCGCTCTCTGCGGTTAAATCATTCCGATGCAATTCCTCCATATTTTGGGAAAAAACCAGTTTCTGCTTACACCCAAAATCGCTAAAATAAAACAAAGACCAAACCAGAAAGGCGATTATTGTGAGCGATTCCACCATAGAACAGATATTGAAATTGGCAAGTCAGCGAGCGGATGCCGCTGAAGTATACTACCTATCCAGCCAAGACACGCCGATCGAATTTGAGAACAATCGCCTCAAATCCCTCCAAACCAAAGCACTCCGAGGCGTAGCACTCCGTCTGATTTAGCAAGGCAAAATCGGCTTTGCTAGTTCCACAGACTTGACGCGGATAGACGATTTAGTCGATGCAGCCATTCAAACCGCCGAAATCGGCGACACAGCCGAATTTGAACTAGCTTCCAACTTCCACCTAACCACCCCGGAAACCACCTACACTCCGCCCACAACCCAAGAATTAGTCGAAAACGGCAAAAACCTCATCGAGCAAGTTCACGCCTACAATCCCGATATTATGGTAGATGTGGGCTTCCACGTCCGCAGCGGCAGCGTGAAAATTGCCACCACACAAGACGTGTATGCCGAAAGAAGCAGCCAAATAGTCAGCGGGACGATCGCCGGAAATTTGGTAGTAGGAGAAGACTTTATGCAAGCATACAGTTATGATGTCGCGCGCGATCGACCCCTAGACACCGACAGCATCCTCCAAAAACTCCTCGAAAAATACCGCAGCGCCGAAAATTCAGCCAGCATCAGCAGCGGTTCCTACCCAGTATTATTCACCCCCAATGCCGCCGCCAGCACCCTCGGCGGTCTATTTGATACCATCCTGTCAGGCCAAGCCGTCGTTCAAAAATCATCTCCCCTAGCCGACAAAATCGGCGAAACCTTATTTGACGAACGCTTCACCTTTTTTGAAGACCCAACTTTGGGCCCTTCCGCCTGTCCCTTTGACGACGAAGGAACTCCCACAACTCGCAAAACCTTAATTGACAAAGGAACTGTCACCGGATTTTATTGGGATCGCAGGTGGGCCGCTCGTGGAGGAGTAGAATCTACAGGCAACGGTTTTCGCGGCGGATTGTCTCGCCCTGGCCCTAATTTGACTAACTTTTGCATTTCCCCAGGAAGCACTTCTATTCAAGAATTGATTGCTAGCATGGACGAAGGCTTAATAGTAGAGCAGGTTTTAGGTGCCGGTCAATCCAATCAATTAGCGGGCGAATTTTCGGTCAATTTGGCTTTGGGCTATAAAGTAGAAAAAGGCAAAATTGTTGGCCGCGTCAAGAATACAATGGTCGCAGGCAGTATTTTTGAAGCCTTTAAAAATTTGGCAGATTTGAGCAGCGAATGCGAATGGGTAGGTGGTGGGGCATATTTGCCCAGTATCCTATTTCAACAGTTGGGTGTAGCTTCGAGGCAATAAGTCCAGTGCTGTTAATTCCAGGTGACTCCGACACTGCTGCTATCAAAATGTTAACACTCACGTCTTGGTTTGTAGTGAGGACTTTAGTCCTCTTATCCTAGTTGAGTCAAGAAGGACTGAAGTCCTCACTACAAACCTGGCTTTGCTAATTCATGCAAATAGGAAAAAACAGGGAAAAGGTACAATGAAAGAGCAAAATATCAAGGATGGAACTGGGAAGAAGAAAAAGCAGTTTTTCTTTCTTTTACCTTTTGTTCTTTGTCTTTTAACTCTAGTGACTGGCTGTGTTCAGTACGATGTCGGAGTCAACTTTGACAGCCAAACTCGTGGCGAAATTGTCCAGCACATTAAACTGGGGGAAAAGTTGACGAGTTTCAGCAGCGAGACTGTTGCAGATTGGCTCAAAAGTGTAGAACAGCGGGTGAGATTGCTGGATGGAAAAACTAAACGGCTCTCCGATAGAGAAGTTCTAGTCAGCATTCCTTTCAATAATGGCGCCGAGTTAGAAGACAAGTTTAACCAATTTTACAATCCGATCGCCCAAACTGCAAAATCTCGGGTCGCAAGTCGCCTAGAAACCGATTTGCCGAAGTTTGAATCTCACCTGAGTGTCAAGCAAAATAACTTGTTGTTGGTGCTGCGAAATCGGTTGAGTTTGGAGTTGGATTTGCGCTCTCTTTCTCTACTTTCCTCTAACGGCAGTCTGCTGCTGAGTCCCGGAGGACTTTTGGAGCTAGACTTTAGCTTGAACACGCCTTGGGGTGCCGAAAATATTGTAACTAATGTCGCCGGTGCGCTGGTTCCCGCAAGCTATGCAGACGGAAAGCAGTTAGTTTGGAAGCTGAAACCGGGGGAAATTAATTATTTGGAGGCTGTATTCTGGATTCCTAGTCCGGTAGGAATTGGTGCAGTGATTATTGCCTTATTGGTGTTTGTTGGTACTGGTTTGAAATATCAACTTTTGCCAGCACTGGGGATTGGGAAAAAAACTCAGAAAATCCCGCAAACCTAAAGCAGTTGCCGAGTTACAGTTTATCAAAGAGATGAAGAGTTGGGTTTCGTTCCGGTTCCTGAGCGTAGTCGAAGGGCAACCCAACTTACATACAAAGTCTTGTGGGGTGGGCTTCTAGCCCGCCCGAAATATCCAATTTAAATGTGGAATAGCTTACGATCGCGATCGGCAATTAAATCAAATTTAGCATCTAAAATCTAAAATCTAAAATCGAATGGCTGTTTCCAGAGATCAAGATGGTTTAGAAACGATTTCTGAGGGGATCGCAATTTTAATTGACTTAGCGGAACGGGGAGAAATCAATCCTTGGGACGTTAAAGTTGTTGAAGTGTTCGATCGATGTTTGAGCAAGCTTACCAACGCCTGCGATGCCGATCAGAGTACCGATTTCTCCGATTTGTCCCACTCTGGCCAAGCGTTTCTGTACGCTTCAATGCTGGTTTTGCTCAAAGCAGAAAGTATAGTCCTCTGTGAACCCCCGGCAAATCCCGAATTGGACGAAGCCGGCCTCGAAGACGCAGAGCACTCAGGCGGGCGACATTTGCCACAGCACCTGGAACGGCAATTGCGCCGTCGCGGTGTAGCTCAACTACCGCAAAACCGCCCGGTGACTCTCCCAGAGCTGATCGAGCAGTTGCAGCTCATGAAAGCAGCAATGGAGCAGACAGTTGCTCCCCGGCGACGCCCGAACTCAAAAATGCGATCGCAAGCGGCTCAGGCTATCTTTGAGCTAGCTCACCAAGAGAATTTGGTGGAAACTGCTAGTGAACTCGATCGACTTCTGGCAGAACGCGGCTCGGAAATTGACGAGGGTTGGCTCGACTTGGAACAACTGCTGGAACTTTGGCATCATAAGGATTTAGACTCCTCTGTTGACCCAGAAATCCCGGTATCGACTGGGGAAGTTCACTTGCCAAATCATGACCGGGTGGGTGTTTTTTGGGCGTTATTGCTGCTATCGGCTCAGTCTAAAGTAGAGTTGCTTCAAGAGGAGTTCTATCAAGACCTCAAAATCCGGGCGCTTTGAACTTGGAGGGGCATCAGATTCGGTTCCGGGGCGGGTTTACCAGTCTCTCGAACTCTTGACAGATATCCGGGCTAACCCGCCCCTACGGTAATTGTAGGTGCATTCACCCAGACTTGAGATGATTTATGATTTCTGATTCCTGGTTGCTTAAATCCAGGCAAATTGGGCTAAATGATTGATAGCCTGGTACGATATCGCCTATAAACAGGTCAGGATTTTGCTGCGATCGATCAAGGTCGCAACCGCTAGCATCTAATTGTTGAGTTGATATCAATTAACAGAGGGTTGAGGAAGTTAAGAATGAAAGCGATGATTCTGGCGGCAGGTAAAGGCACTCGCATCCGTCCCATTACTCACACAATACCCAAACCGATGATTCCCATCCTGCAAAAGCCAGTGATGGAGTTTTTGGTTGAATTGCTACGTCAGCATGGATTTGACCAGATTATGGTTAATGTTTCCCATTTGGCCGACGTGATTGAAAACTATTTCCGCGACGGTCAAAAGTTTGGGGTACAAATTGCCTATTCTTTTGAAGGGCGAATTGAGGACGGAGAACTGATTGGAGAAGCAGTCGGTTCGGCTGGGGGCATGAGGCGAATTCAGGACTTCTCGCCGTTTTTTGACGATACTTTTGTGGTGCTGTGCGGCGACGCTTTGATTGACTTGGACTTGACTGCTGCTGTGAAGTGGCATCGGGAAAAAGGGGCGATCGCTACTATTATTATGAAATCGGTTCCCCGCGAGGAGGTTTCCAGTTACGGAGTGGTGGTAACAGACGATTCTGGCAGAATTAAAGCTTTCCAAGAAAAACCTTCTGTAGATGAAGCTCTGAGTACCGACATCAACACTGGGATTTATATTTTTGAACCGGAAATATTCAATTACATTCCTTCGGGCGAGGAATACGATATCGGTTCCCAATTATTCCCCGCGCTAGTAGCAGCAAATGCGCCTTTTTACGGGATTAGCATGGACTTTGAGTGGGTGGATATCGGCAAAGTTCCTGACTATTGGCGGGCAATTCAGAGCGTGCTTTTGGGAGAAATTAAAAATGTTTCGATTCCGGGAATTGAAGTTCGTCCCGGCATTTACGCTGGTTTAAATGTAGCTGTCAACTGGGACAAAGTTGATATTACTGGGCCTGTTTACATTGGTGGAATGACCATCATTGAGGATGGAGCAAAAATTATCGGCCCGACAATGATCGGCCCGAATTGTTGGGTTTGCAGCGGCGCGACTGTGGAAAACAGCGTGATTTTTGAGTATTCCCGTTTGGGGCCAGAGGTGCGATTGGTTGACAAACTGGTGTTCGGGCGCTACTGCGTTGATAAAACCGGGGCATCGATCGATTTGCAAGCGGCGGCTCTCGATTGGCTGATTACTGATACTCGACAAGTTTTACCAACTGTACAGGGAGAAGAGCGACGGGCGATCGCAGAAATTCTCGGTCATTCTTAATAATTGGTAATTGGTAATTGGTAATTGGTAATTGGTAATTGCTAATTGGTAATTGGTAATTGGTAAAGGTAAGGTGCTCAGTTTGCACCCTACTTTTACAGTTATTATGTCGTCATCATTTCTCAACTAATGACGGTTGGACGGTTGGACGTTCGCGAGTTCTCTACAGCACGGCAGGACTAATGACTAATGACTAATGACTAATGACTAATGACTAATGACTAATCACTAATTAAGACTGTAGATAAGTATATTGACCGAGACTTCGCTCGTAATTTTGCATCAAAAGTTGGGCTTCAGAAAGAGTGATTCTCTTTTGCTGCAAAGCTGATTCAGTCTGACGGCGGATGCTTTCAACCAAACTTTCTGCATCATATTGCACGTAGCTGAGAACTTCTTTCATGGTGTCACCTTTGACAACGTGTTCGATATGATAGCCAGAAGGGGTTAGCTGAATGTGAACTGTATTTGCATCGCCGAATAAGTTGTGAAGGTTGCCCATAATTTCTTGATAAGCACCTCCCAAAAATAGCGCCAAATAGTAAGGTTCTCCGGGTTTGAGAGTATGCAGCTCTAAAACAGATTTGACATCTCTCAAATCAATGAATTGGTCGATTTTGCCGTCGCTGTCGCAGGTAAGATCGGCTAAAATACCGCGCTGAGTTGGTTCTTCGTCGAGTCGGTTAATTGGCATAATTGGGAACAATTGGTTAATGGCCCAACTGTCGGGGACTGACTGAAAAACAGATAAGTTGATGTAGTAAATGGACGCCATCACCTTTTCTAGGTCTTCCAAATCGTCCGATACATAGTCTTTTTGCCGCGCGATCGCCTGTATTTTGTCGCAGCAAGCCCAGTACAACTGTTCGGTTTTAGCCCGTTCCGCAATTCCCAAATAGCCTAAGTTAAATAAACTGACTGCTTCTTCCTTGAATTGGATCGCATCGTGATAGACTTCTTGGTAATTTTCGGGAGTGATTGATTGGTAAATTTCGTAGAGGTTTCGCGGAATTTGGTGCGCGTTTTCGTCTACTGGTTCTGGTACTTCTCTGGGGACATCGCTAGTACCAAGTACGTCAAAAACTAAGACTGATTGGTGAGATGCGATCGCCCGCCCGCTTTCACTAATGATAATTGGCACCGGCAGTTTCCGCTCGTCGCAGGCATCTTTAATTCCCGCTACTACGTCGTTTGCGTAGTTTTGCATATTGTAGTTTTTGGAAGCGTGGAAGTTGGTTTTAGAGCCGTCGTAGTCAACGCCGAGGCCGCCGCCTACGTCCAAGTAGTTCATATTAGCTCCCAATTTAGCTAATTCTACATAGATGTGGCTGGCTTCTCGAATGGCATCTTTGATGACGCTAATTGAGGAAATTTGAGAGCCGATGTGGAAGTGGAGTAACTGCAAACAGTCGAGCATTCCAGCTTTTTCTAGTTCGCCGACGGCGCGGATAATTTCAGGAATTGTCAAGCCAAATTTTGCCCGATCGCCCGTGGAACCACCCCAACGGCCAACGCCTTTGGTAGTAAGCTTGGCTCGCACTCCCAAAATCGGTTTAATTCCCAATGCTTTGCTGGCTGCGATCGCAAGTTCTACTTCCTCAATTTGCTCCAGCACAATTACAGAAGTTTGCCCTAACCGCTGCGCCAAAATTGCGGTTTCTATATATTCGCGGTCTTTGTAACCGTTGCAAATTAATAAAGCGCCTGGAGTTTTTAATGTCGCCAAAGCGATCATTAATTCTGGTTTAGAGCCGGCTTCTAGCCCGAAGTGATGGGGTTGACCAAAACGTACCAAATCTTGAATTAATTGTCGGTGCTGGTTGCATTTGACTGGAAATACACCGCGATAGACGTTTTTGTAATTGTAGCGGGCGATCGCTCTGGCAAAACACGAATTTAAGCGATCAATCCGGTCTTCCAAAATATCCGAAAATCGAATCAGCAAAGGCAAAGCCAAATTTCGCTGTTTGAGAGATTCTACCAGTTCGCACAAATCGAGGGAACCGCCGCGATCGCCCTTGGGAGACACTGTAACGTGACCGGCGGCGTTGATCGAAAAATAGGGTTCGCCCCAACCTTGAATGCTGTACAGTTTCTCGCTATCTTCGATCGTCCAAGATTTTTGCGGCGGTTGAGCAGCCATTACTAAAGCACTGTCTGGTGCCGCCAAACTCGTGACTGTTAGCGGGTGAGTCGATAGCGGATCGACCTCGGAGGAAGCAACGGTAGCTGGGGAGCTCATCTTATCGGAAACCTCGAAATAAGTGGTCAAATAGATAGTCTATCGCAGATATCGGGTTTCCTGATGCAGTGGAAAATTCACTCTGGGTGCAAGGCCAGGCGATTGGAGATTGGAGATTGAGATTTTACTCTACAGATAAATCAAGGTGGGGAATTCAACTAAAATCTCAAAGGCGATCGATCTTTGCGACTCATGTATTCAAGCTGTATGTACCCATGAAGGTAAACTCGCAAATCCGGTTTCCGAGTTTACGTGCGCCACGAGTGCTGTCAGGCGATCGATCGCCCTGCACACTCTAACCAAAAATCACCTCCGGCGGCGCCATGTCAGCCCCCATAATCATCCCCCCGTGACTATTAGACTTCTTCACACCTGGTTGAGGCGCTTTTTCTGGACTTTTCTGAGCGGGTGCAACTGAGGCTGGCGGTGTCACCTGCGGCTGAGGTACTGCATTTGCTCCGGGAACCACGGGTTGCTGCGACAGCCAACCCACACCCCCTATAGCCCCAGCCATCAAAGCGGTGTAGCCGATGTACAAATGCACCGGACGCATTTGAAAGCCTTCGCCTGACTTGTTGGAGTCGGAAATAGACAAATACGCGCCGGGAATTGGGCTCGGAGCGGGTTTGGGCAAAGCATTTGCCATCGCACTACCGTCTAGTCCCAAAGCGTCGCCGAGACGAAGGATAAAACCTCTCACGTAAATATCTTGGGGCAGTTTATCGATTTCCCCATTTTCGATCGAATCGATGTGGTGCAGCGGCACGAGAGTTTGACTGTGAAGTTGCTGGATGGATAGCGATCGAATTTGCCGTCCCTTGCGCAATTCTCTACCCAACTCCTGCAAGCACTCTTCTCGGTGTTGAACAGCCATTAATGCTGCTTCTTCCTTGGTAAGTTTTTTCTGCTTCTGGAGAAAACCGAACCCTGGCAAAGATTTTGCAGGGGCGATGACAGTTGCAGGTGCAGGCGACTCGACTTGAGTTTCGTCTTTCGATGTTTCTGTGCTTTCTTCTGAAGTGTTGTTGTCTCGATCGAGATTTTCAGTTTCGGGCTCGGTTTTAGGAGGAGCTTCCAAAATAGTGCTGCGCCAATAGAAGACAGGAGCAGGGACTGGTGGCTCTAATTCTTTAACAAAGGGTGTGGCGACAATTGCAGTAGCAACACTCTCTTGAACGACTTGAATTTCCGTTTTGTTTGGCTTGGGAAACCGATCAAATGCGAGCTTGACTGCTTCTCGGCTAACTGCTCTAATTAAAATTTCGGCAGCAGAAGCTGCGGAACCTAACATGGTTTGTAAGCTAGCTAGAGCTTGGCTATAGGTTTCGCTACAGAGAAGTTCAACTTCTATTTGACCGAGGACAGAACGAAAACTTTCTTGAGAAATTTCAATAGTTGCGTGATCTGTCACCCCAAAATAAGCCTCGGGTTTCAGTGCCATGATGTTTATGTTGTCTTGCTAGAAGGTATCTGAGTACGTTCTTCTAAAGCTTGGCAGTGATTCCGGATGTCGGTTGGGGCATTGGGCAAACAGCGCATCGGGCATCGGGCAAACAGGGCAAACAGGGCATCGGGCATTAGTAGGCCATCACCAATAAGTTGTTGGGCACTTAAATTGGTTGAAAAACAATCAAACACTCTTGCGGGGTGGGCGGGAGAGCCAGCTCTAAATATACAATTTAAATGCGCGATAGCTTAACTAATAACCAATGCCCAATGCCCAATGCCCAATGCCCCATTCCCAATTATTGTTTGTGTATGCGATCGAGCAACCAAAGAGTCCCGACAATCCCGACAAAGTGAGCAACAGTGGCGTGAGTATTGGCAAGTACCACAAATATGTCTAAAGGCTGAATAAATCGGCCGACATCGACTGCGGCACCGAACAAGGCTTGCGGCTGAGCTAGAGATTTTGCTAAAAGCGTTCCGCTAATAGCTTCTGCGCCGATCAGTGTCAGCAGCATTCCTACCAAGTTGCTGACCAGTGTTAACTGCACCTGTTTGATGGTGTCTGCTTTTTTAGGGCGGACAGCGTTGGCGGCGGGCGATCGAAGTTGTTTCGACAAACGGGTGAAGCGGAAAGCCCGATATACGCTATAACAGAGCACGAGCAGCCCGCAAATGGCAAAAAATACGCCACCGCCGGTGCCGGCACTGGTTGAATTCGCAGTGGCAGTAGCACTGGGGATGGCAAAGGGGATGGCAAAGAGCAAAATGATCGCTGCTACCACCGCTAGCACTGACTGCACCCAGAAGCTAACCCAGCCTACTGTACGAAGGGCAAAGGCAACTCGCTGTACGGCTGCGGGAAGCTTATCGGTATCTAACTGATTAGTCATATTTTCAGCGGGTATTATTGAGTGGCTTGAATGAGCAGCAATTTTTTTTAGCCGGGACGGTTGACGGCGGTTAACCCTCTTTACAATAGAAGGAGAAATGTTTAAGAATTGTAACTAACATTCGATTTCACATTTGAATAGCGTAGATCGCAAGGTATCCAAAGCAATGACACAACCACAACCCAGCATCACTCCCAAATTGGAACAGCCAAGATTTGGCTTCAACAGCTACGCGGAACGCCTGAACGGTCGAGCTGCGATGATCGGTTTTTCCATAACTTTAATTATCGAGTATGTCACAGGCCAGGGGTTGCTGTCCTGGTTAGGTCTCAACTAATTTTAGCTGTTTGGCGCGGTCAGCCCTACACTTTGTTTTGACTTTTTCGGAGGCTGGTGTTACCTCTGCTGACTGCGACAAATTCGGGAATTGATTAGAATATTAGTGAGAAACCAGCCCAGCGACTTCTCTGTCTTTGAGAGATCGGTTTACCGAAAGCAAGAGCTGGCTTTTGGAGGTGTATCTCGGGTGAAATATTAATTGGACAAGCTTGGCAATTTGGCGAAGCTCCCGTACAATTCCCCACAGGCGAGAAGATTAATTTAGCTGAAGCTAATGTCTGAGCTAGAAATGCCGATCGCACCGCCAACTCTAAGTTTTAGAGCTTGCAAATAAATATATAACAGAGTAAAACCACGTCAGTAACTCAGGGAATCAACGCCACTGAGCTTGTAAGAGAATTCAAGCAAGCTGTGCTGACCAGACCACCCTGAGCGTAGTCGTTGGGTAAACGTTATTTGAGTCACGACACCCCGGAATGCGAAGCTAGTTCCTTGCTCTGTCATCTGCAATTAAACAGTTTTAAAGTCACTGAAACAGTGTTGCAGGTCTAAAAAGCTCTTAAAA
>JAJAYT010000254.1 GCA_026786085.1 Microcoleus sp. CAN_BIN18
ATAAATGTCTTGTTCGGCACATTTGAGAAGTCGGTTAAAGGTGTTTTCCCCCGAGTTGATTCGGGTAATTTCGCTCAGCCATTCTCGCTCTTCTAAAAGTTCTGCTGCTTTGGCTTGAGTTAAAGTTGCGGGAGTGCTGACTTGGGAGATGGATTTGCCGTCTATCAGCATTTTGAGCCGATATCCCAATTTGATTGTTTGGTGGGATTCTAGGGAGATGTTCCACACTGCTGTGTTTCCCTGAAACTGTGCTGGCGGCTGGCTGTAAAACTCAATGCGAGATTCCATCACCAAACCGTCTAAACCTTGGTAGGCAAGGGTTAAATTGTCTTGAAGCTGACAGGCCGGATATGGGGCAATCGGGTTTTTTGCTGATTCTTGAATTGCCACATTTAGGTTTTCTACTGCCAGGTTTTCACCGTCGCTATTGCCATTAGCAGGCGCAGTCAGGGCTTCTGGATCTGTAATTTGACCTGGGGATGATTCATCGGTTTTTTGTGGCATCAGGCGCAGGATTTTCCCCCGTTTTTCGCGGCCGTAACCCCGGACTTCAAATAAGTCTAAGAAATCTGAGCTGAAGCTGAGACTTATTTCAAAGCTGACTTGTTTTGTGGTGAAGTTGGTGATTTCTATTTCTTCAAACAAACCGCCGTTGAGTACCATTTCTCGCTTGATACCTATGGTTTCGGCCCTGATGCGATCGTCAATCCGGGGATTGGAGCACAAAACTGTTTGCAAGTAGCCTTTTTCGGCATTACTGCTGAGCAAAATTGGCGATCGGCCTTCAATTTGCAATTCTAGGCGGCTGAGAAAGCGCGTGTCGTGGCAAAACAATCCGAGGCTGGCCACGTTGTCGTCTTCCAAGCAGCCAGAGATGTTGCCGAGGGTGTCGGTAATCAGAAATAAATCGTCGTCTTTGAGAGTGAGTGTTGGTTGAGGTCGATCGGCGATCGCGCAAGGCCACTCGGTTAAAGGTGACTCCGCAGCGGCTACAAATGTTTGTCCTTCTAGTTCATATGTATCGGTCATTGCTACTAAAAGTGGATTTCCAGCTTTCAAAAGTTTAATTTTCTTGAGCTTTTGACTCTTGAGCTTTTGACATTAAATTTTGGTGTGGAGCGCCCTGATGTAATGCTTCACTCTTTGCATCATACCATGCTTTTTTGACTGTTGCCAACTAATAGTTAAATTTATAAAATAAATTTAACTATTATTAAAAATGTCCCAAAAATTGAAGCAATCGGTAAAAGAAATCAAGGATATCGACCCAACTAATATAGGAGTTTTCAATCAAATGAAATACAGTGCCGTGTCCTTATTCCTGCTAATGCTGAGAGTTCGATCCTGGTTTTGTCGCAGCTAAAATGACAATAAAACTCAGGCACAAACCGGGTGTTTCGTAAAAAAACCCGGTTTCTTAAGTGTTGTGCGTAAATTTTGGATAAGTAAACCCGCCGTGCGTTTAATTTGTCCTCGCGCAGCTATCTGCTGAGGAGTTCTAATTCTGTCAAATGATGCGCGTGACCGTTTTGGGAAAAGCGCTCTTTTAAAACTTGTTGATAAACTGCTTCATAGCCATCTACCATTGTTTTAACGCTGAAGCGATCGATCGCGTGTTGTCGGCAAGCACTGCGATCGAGTTGCCGGGCCGGCTCGATGGCAGCTATACATTCTGCCACGCTTTCGCACAGAAAACCCGTTTTTCCGTGAACAATTACTTCAGAAGTCGAGCCTAATTTCATGGCAATCACGGGCGTTCCCGTTACCATTGACTCAATCATGACTAACCCGAAAGGTTCGCGCCAAGTAATGGGAAATAATGTCGCTACTGCACCGCCCATCAGCACGCTTTTTTGGGCGTGGTTGGCTTCGCCTAAATATTCTATTTGTTTGCCGTCGATGTGCGGCTTGATTTCTTGCTCGAAATATTCGCGATCGACAGTATCAACTTTTCCTGCCATCTTTAAATGCCAGCCGGAAGCCTTAGCAATTTCTATGGCTAAATGTGCCCCTTTTTCCGATGAAATTCGACCGAGAAAAGCTAAATAAGGAGGATTGTCGGGCTGCGGGTGAAATTCGTAAGTCGCCGGATCGATGCCGTTATAAACTGTGGCGAGGCAATTGAGATTTAATCTATCTTCCCGCTGAGAATTAGAAATACTTACATAGGGCTGAGTGCGTGCGTAGCCAAACATCTTCTCGTTATCGGGGGTAAAAATGCCGTGCAGGGTATGAATTGTGGGCGTTTTTACTAAGCGCGAGTAAGGCAGAGCCGCGCAGCCGATGTGGGAATGAATGATATCAAATTCTCCGGCTTTTTCATAGACTTTGCTCAGTTGCAGCAGCTCGTAAATTCCGTATTCTTTAACGGTGGAATCGAGACGCAAAGCTCTGGGGTGAACTGATTCTAAAGCAGCAGAAGTAATTGAATCGCCGGAGGCAAACAATGTAACTTCATGTCCCCTTCTAACTAATTCTTCGGTCAAGAGGCTGACAACCAGTTCAATTCCTCCATAAGCTGGGGGCGGAACTCGCTCGGCTAGGGGGGCAATTTGGGCAATTCTCATCACAAACCTTCTAGTTTTATCTGTTGTTGTAAAAATTGACACGCTAGAAAAGGTTGTTGCAGTAAGTAGTGCTAGTAACTTTTCTTAACTTATGAGTTAGTGTCGCGTATCCTCAAATTTAATAACACTTTACAAATTTAGTCTATGCTCCTTGAGAGGGAGATTTTCATCTAGGGCGATTTCCTAGGGAATAGCTTCGCACGCACTTTTTTGTACGGACAAGCTGAATTGACTTTTCTCGAAAGACTGAATCACACGCAATCGAGGATTTTTTTCGATCGCACTTTCCCTGAATATCCAAAATTGTGTAAAATACTACAGTAATAAGATTTAGATCATCCGCGAGCGATCGACCACAATCAAATTGGTTCGATCGTATGTAGTAATTTATAATTGGGATAATTTATACAAATGAGCGTACAGTTTCGTGAGATTCAACTACCGCAAAACCCCAGCCAGTGGCAACCAAAAAACATAAAAATTGCCAGCAATTTTTTACCGACAAGCAAGCCAAATGTTCCCGAAATAAAAGGGCGATTGCTACGAGGGATGGCAGAAATTATTGCAGATGTTGAGAGCGATCGCTCTGACAGTATTACTCCTCTGGAATGGACTTATTGCCTGTGGGCAAAAGCTGAATGGGACATCAAAAACCCCGATCGCACCAGAGAAATATCGGAAGCTATTTGGCTGCTCGCTCAGCACAATTCGCGGCTGAAACAGCAGTTGTTATGGCGTTTAGCTCTCCATCACAGCCACCAGTTAGAAAATGCAGCTTCTAGCAATAGTCCCGTACTCGATCGATCTTTGGTAGAGTGCTTTGCCGAGTTTGCGAATACAGCGACAGGAATCGATGCTTTGCCAGTACAAATTATTAAAATATTCACCCGCAATTTACCAGAGTATGAGCTAGCAAAACTAAGCTGGCAATATCTAAAAACTCCTGTCGAACTGTTGAAAAAAGCTCAGTTACCTGCAACAATTCCAGTAGTCGATCGCGCCGGATCACACCTTGCCGGAATTTTTGCCAAAAATCAGATTTCCGATTTGTCGGGCGTAGAATGGCTGCTCCGGTGCTTGAAGGAAATGCCTGCGCCGCATCAACTTGCAGCAGTTGAAGAGTTGTTAGTTAGTATTTCGACTGATATTATCAAAAATCAACGATCGAAATTAGTTGAGTGGCTGCGCTCTGAATATGATCCGAAGTTACAGTTACTTTCGGATACAGGAAAAGAGTCGCTGAGGCGATGGATTGGAGAGCTTAATTACAGTTATTTCCAGAAAACGGTCGATTTGGTGGCGCGGATGCTACGGCTGTCTGAAGCGGAAATTAAGCAGTTGGAGGAGCGCCGAGATTTTTGGGCAAATTATAGCGATCGCATTCAACGAGTGCGGTTGCTTTTGCCGCAGTCGTCTGTGAGTACGATCGGCTACCAGTTGCAGTTTGATGTCGATATCTTACCAGAGGACGGTAGCGAATTAACTGAAGTTTGCATTTTTCAGTTGGACAGCTATTATGCGATGGAATTTTTGCGGGGAAGCGGTGCCGAAATTCGCTTAATTCCGAGAAGTAAAGAGAGCGATCGGCTGCTTTTTGTGAAGAAAGAACTGTCTCTTAAGCGCATCAGAAAATTAGGTGGCGAAGTTCACGATCGTGTTTTTATGTGGCAGAGTTCTTGCGAAAAGTGGCTGAAACAGAAAAAGATTCTGCCCAATGAGGGGACTAAATCTTTTCAGGGAATGTCGCAGTATTACGGCAAATATGATGCTACAAATGGCTTGAGAATGCCGGAACCTCAAGAACAAAAAGAGCGCGAAGTTTTATTGAAAAAATGGCAGAAACAAATGGAAAATTTGTAAGATTGATTAGTGATTGGCGATTTACTCGGCGGCGGTGCAATTTTCCCCGGTAGAGGAGTTTTGGGTGAACCCAAATTGGGCGAAGCGGGCGATCGTCATTCTTGAGTTCGATCGTATAGCCGCCAAGTCTGCTGCAAGATGCAGTCAAATTTAGCGGCGAGAGAGATGGTACGATCGGCTATAATCAAGAATTAGAAAAAAAGAACACCGAGAACACGAAAACATGGTTGCCATCCAGAGAAATCTCAACATTGCCGCCCTAGAAACAGAATACAGTCAAAAAACACCGCGAGAAATCATCAAATTTGCCCTAGACAATTTTGACAATATCTCAATTTCTTTCAGCGGTGCTGAAGATGTAGTTCTGATCGATATGGCCTCAAAAATTACTAAAGACTTCCGCGTTTTTACCCTAGATACGGGGCGATTGCATTCAGAAACCTATCAATTTTTGGATCGAGTCAGAGAACATTATGGCATTAAATTAGAAGTAATGTTTCCCGATGCAGCAGAAGTACAAGCCCTAGTAGATGAAAAGGGATTGTTTAGTTTTTATCAAGACGGTCATAAAGAATGCTGCGGCGTGCGAAAAGTCAGACCGCTGCGCCGCAAATTAAATACTCTTGATGCTTGGATTACTGGTCAGCGCAAAGACCAAAGTCCCAGTACCCGCAACCATATTCCGGTGATGGAAGTTGATAGTGGATTCTCAACTCCTGACCATCAATTAATTAAATTTAACCCCTTAGCAAACCTGTCTTCGGCAGAGGTTTGGGAATATATTCGGGGCTTAGATGTGCCTTACAACAAGTTACACGAACGCGGTTTTGTCAGCATTGGTTGCGAACCTTGTACGCGGCCAGTATTGCCAAACCAACACGAACGCGAAGGTCGCTGGTGGTGGGAAGAATCGACATTAAAAGAGTGCGGTTTGCACGCTGGTAACGCACAAAAATAGTACATTAATTCGTAGCCGAGAATTCGCATACAAATCGTAGGGTGCGCAATGCGCACCAAGCCGAGAATCAATGCTCACGAAGGCGAGAATCAATGCGCACTAAACAAATATTATGGTGTGCATTGCGCACCCTACGTAAGAATTTGCAATTACCAGAAATAAAAATCAAGATTAGCTAGCAACCAAACTTTGATAGAATTATCAACATTCAGAAAAGTTTTTAAGCCAGGTACTTATGCTCGCCTCAACTAGGGAATTGCTGAACACGGCCCGGAGAAACGCTTATGCGATCGGCGCTTTTAACGTCTACAACCTCGAAGGAGTGAAAGCCGTCATCGATGCAGCCGAAGCGCTACAAAGTCCTGCGATGCTGCAACTTCATCCCAGCGCCCTCAAATATGGGAAATCGCCTTTAGTGGCGATGTGCATGGAAGCAGCGCGCAAGTCTGTAGTGCCGATCGCAGTACACTTAGATCACAGCACCTCAGAAAAAGATATTCACCTCGCCCTAGCCGCAGGCATCAAATCAATTATGGCAGATGGTTCTCCTTTGTCCTACGAAGAAAATTTGATATTTACGCGCAAAATGACTGAATTATCGCACGCTAATGGTGCGGTAGTAGAAGCAGAAATCGGCAGAATTAGCGGCACGGAAGACGGTTTGACAATCGAAGAAAAAGCTGCAAAAATGACAGATCCAGTAGAAGCAGTAGAGTTTATCAAAGAAACTAAGGTTGATTTTTTGGCAGTAACAATCGGCAACGTGCACGGCAAATATTTCAGCGAACCAAAACTCGATTTCCCGCGTTTGGCTAAAATAAAGGCTTCAGTTTCGGTGCCGTTAGTGTTGCATGGTGCTAGCGGTTTGCCGGAATCAATGATTAATCAATCTATTAAATTAGGTGTATCTAAATTTAATGTAAATACGGAAGTTCGTGATGCTTATATGGATGTGTTAAAAACAAGCAGTTCTTTGTCAGATCCAGATTTGTTGGAAGTTATGGAAAAGGCGATCGATGCTATGCGATTCGTAATTGCTGGCAAACTACAACTTTTTGGTTCTGCGGGTAAAGCTTACTTGCATCAGTCACCCTATGCAGATGAATTGACTGCAAATAATGTCAGTGGAAAACAAGCTAAAACCAATCAAGTTCTTGTCAAATTTTAAAAAAATAGTCGGTTTGATCGTTCGGACTTTAGTCCTTCCAAAATCTGAGGACTAAAGTCCGAACGATCGAACTGCAATCAAGAATTTAAACGAAATCGGGTAGGAAGGATAAAAATCCCAAATTAAGCCATAATAAATGTAAATCCTATCTTCACTTGAGATGACAGTGACAATTCGGCTTTTCAATCAAAGACTCAACCAAAGCATTCAAAGCAACCGCCGCCAACAATCCACCACCAAAAGTCCCGACAGTCGTAATATAAGGAACACCCGATCGCACTAACCGCCGTTTCGCCACCGGAGAATGACTAAAACCGATCGGCATTCCAATCACCAAAGCCGGTTGCAGTTGCCGATTCTCGATCGCCTCACAGACAGCCATCAACACAGACGGCGCATATCCGATGACTAATATACATCCTGGTTCGAGTTTTAACAACCGTTCAAACCAAGCCCTTTCCTGCCAGAATTCCTGTTCCGCTTCCGCCGCAGCATTGATGTGAGGGTCATCAATCAAAGTTTCAATACTTGTCCCCAAATGTGCTAATCTAGTGCCGTCCAAAGCCGCAAAAACAGGCGACACATCAGCCACAATTTGACAACGATTCTTCAAAGCTTCCCGCGCCGATTGAATCGCAGTTTTGCTCAACTTCACAAACGGCAACAGCGAACAATCACCGCAGGCTAAGATTAGTTTTGAGAGTAAGTCTACCTCAATTTCGGAGCGATCGGACAAATCCGGCAACAAATGCTGCAACGACTCCCCAAACGCCTCCGGGTGAGAGTGCGCCACCGCATCCCAACTATCCCAAACTTGTTCCAACTCTTCCAATCCCCCCTCATTTTCCGCCTGTAACAGCCTCATTTGCGCGAGTGCGCCCGCTTGCACCGCTTGACACGAAAGATCCCGTCCCAGCAATCCTTCCAGTGCTAAAGCCGTTTGTCGGAGGCGAACAATCTGTTGCGTGACAGACAAATATTGCTGTTGTAGCGCCCCCATCAGCGCGTCAGGGGAAGCATCCGCGTCAGTTTCCAAGAGTTTGCGGATGTGAGAAAGCTGAAAGCCTTGCTGCTTGAGTGCGACAATTTTTTGCAGTCTTTGTACGTCGCTGCGGGTGTAGAGTCTGTAGTTGGAGGTCGATCGCACGGCCGGAGAAAGTAGCCCCAAGGTGTGATAGTGTCGCACCATCCGAGGGGTAATTGTGCCTTTGACAGCTTGTGTAAGTTGTTTGATTGTTAGGTATTTTTGCATTGAATTTTTTCACAGGATTTTGGGATTTTCAGATTCGTTCGTAGTGCGGACTTCAGTCCGCTCTTCGGCAGATTCGTTCGTAGTGCGGACTTCAGTCCGCTCTTCGGCTGCGGACTTAAGTCCGCACTACGAACCGTTTGTGAACCGCCGCTGCTTAATTTATTTTGGTTTTACTCTTGACATTGACATTAATGTCAAGGTTTAGGCTACAGGAGACATTCTATCAAATCAAATTTTCCCAATGACTCCGAATTCCATCTCAATTTCTCGCATCTCCCAGTTAGCAGAAGAACATCCAGATGCTGTAACCGCCGCCCTGTGCGGAATTCTAGTAATTTTGGGTTCGATCGCCCTACAACTCGGTTGGCTGGGCTTAGCGGTGTTAATATTGCCCGCTGCTTACGTGATCGGCGGCTATTCCAGCACCCGCGAAGGCTTGACTACGCTTTTTGAAGAACATGAATTAGATGTAGATTTGTTAATGATTGTGGCTGCTTTGGGCGCGGCCGGTTTAGGGCTGTGGCGACGAGAATATCATTTAATTGTGGACGGTGCGGTGCTGATTTTAATCTTTGCCATTAGTGGCGCGCTGGAAGGTTATGCGATGCAGCGGACTGAACGTAGTATTCGCAGTTTGATGAGTTTGACTGCGGATACTGCTAGGGTGATAATGTACGATGGGGAACGGTTGGTGGCGATCGCAAAATTAGAAATTGGCGATCGGCTTTTAGTCAAGCCCGGAGAAATCATCCCCACAGATGCGATAATTGTTGAAGGCTACAGCGCCCTGAATCAAGCCTCGATTACCGGCGAATCGATGCCCGTAGAAAAAACCGCCGGCGATGAAGTCTATGCAGGCACGATTAACGGTGCGGGCGCGCTACAATTGGAAGTGCACAAAAGTCCAGAAAGCAGTTTGATTCAGCGAGTGATTCGGCTGGTACAACAAGCGCAAACAGAAGCGCCGCCTTCTCAGCAGTTTGTGGAAAAGTTCGAGCGCGGTTATGCTAAATTAATTGTCGGTTTAGGCTTGTTGCTGGCAATTTTGCCGCCTTTTGTTTTAGGCTGGAGTTGGGAAGATACCATCTATCGGGCGCTGATTTTCCTAGTAGTCGCATCCCCCTGCGCGCTGATGGCTTCGATTATGCCGGCGCTGCTTTCGGGTATGGCTAACGGGGCGAAACAGGGAATTTTGTTCAAAAGCGGCGCGCAATTAGAGATAATTGGTAAAGTTCGGGCGATCGCCTTTGACAAAACTGGAACCCTCACCACGGGAAAACCGCAAGTTATCCAAATTGTACCAGCAACCGGATATACTGAAACAGAAGTTCTGCAATTGGCTGCGGCTCTGGAAGCTCATTCCGAACACGCGATCGGCCAAGCAATTGTCCAAGCCGCCCAGCAGCAACAGTTACCGTTGTCAAGTGCGATCGATGTACAAGCAAAAATCGGTCAAGGAATTGTCGGTAAAGTTGACAATCAAATCATTACCATTGGTAAAGCGGGTTTTGTCCGAGCAACTGCCGAGTTGACTCAAGTAAGTCATCAGTTGCAAGCGGAAGGGAAAACGGTTGTTTGGGTGGCAAACGGCGATAAAATTTTGGGCATCATTGCAGTAGCAGATACTTTCCGCCCGGAAGCAGCAGCCACGATAAAACGCCTGCAAAAATTAGGCATAGAACATATCATAATGCTGACCGGCGACAACGAGCAAACCGCCCAACATATCGCCCGCCAATTAGGAATCAATGAAGTGTACGCCGAACTTTTGCCAGAAGACAAAGTGCGCATAATTAAGAAGCTGCAAACCCAGTATCAAACCGTCGCAATGGTAGGAGACGGCATCAACGACGCACCCGCCCTCGCGCAAGCTTCCGTCGGCATTGCGATGGGGATTTCCGGCAGCGATGTCGCTTTAGAAACTGCTGATATCGTATTAATGGCGGATAAGTTAGAACAATTAGCCCATGCGATTAGTTTGGGCCGCCGCGCTCAAAATGTGGTCAAGCAAAACATTGTTTTTGCACTCAGTTGCATTATACTGTTGTTGGCAGCTAATTTTCTCGGAAATATCACAATGCCGATCGGTGTCATCGGTCATGAAGGCTCTACAGTTTTAGTAACTTTGAGTGGTTTGCGGTTGCTGAGACATTAAGCGCGATCGAGCTTTTCTTAAAGTTATATCGACGGTTCGTAGTGAGGACTTCAGTCCGCAAATTCAAATGACTCAAGTGCTCACTACAAACTAATCTGATAGCTCCCTTAAAGCTGAAATAATATGCTGAGCTAAACTTAACGATCTTACCACTTCTTTTTGTAACTGAAATATAGTATCTTCGTAATCAGCCTGATTTCTGATTTTTCTCAATCGAGTTAAGTTTCTACCAATCTCTGTAATTTTCTGGGATTTCGATCGATTGTAAATAAATTCTTCAGCTACATATTGATGGTCGTTGATATCGTAAGTTTTATTGCGTGATAGTCTTGGATCTTGTTCAATGTCGCGCAAGTAATTCCGTGCTAGGCAAAACACAGAATAATATGCTCTACTTATAGCAGAACGCAATTTTGCTTCTTCAGTGCTGGCGGCTAGCTCTTGTGCTAAATTAAGATATTGTGACCAATCAAATTTCATTCCCACCCCAAGTCAATGTTTAATTTATTGTTAGGAATGACAAGGCTCGCGTCTAGCCACCAAGTGCGATCGAGAGTTTGTAACTTTGCCAAAGCTTCATCGACTTCTAGTTTAGTGTAGATCGTCATCCAGAGCGATCGCCAATTGGCAATTTCTGGATCGGTTTTGACTTCTAAGGCTAATCTTTCGCTAGGAAATAGTTCTCTGACTTTAGAATGAGCTTCTAAAATCAAAAGTGCGATCGCTTCTTGTTCGATAATGATTTTAAAACTTTCTACGGGGTTTTCAACCGCGTACAGGCTTTTGATTTGATTAAATGATGCAATTAAATTGTCAAAGGCTGTAGCTATTTCAGAGGGACTCTCCGCTTCTCCTTGTGGCTGAGGAAAGGAAGGGCTTAAGTTTCCAGCATCAGTGCTGTAAATGCTGTCACTTATCGGCTGGTAGCGTTTATCTTTTGATTTTGCTTGGTACTTTTCTTTTAAGTCGAGGCGTTCTCTTGTATAAATTTCGTCGATAACAGTGTTTTGTTTGGCTAATTTTTCAAAAGCCAATATCGCAGAGCTTATAATACTATCTTCCAACTCGCCAAGTTCAATGGATGAATCTAGTTGAGCTAAAGTAGCCCCGATCGCTTGTAGCCGAATAATATCTGTTGCTTTCATAATAGTCGATGGTTGGGAAGTTAGGGATTAACTTTACCAGTAATCGTGAAACCTGCCCAGTAATAGAGATCGGCATAAGGAGGTTCCTGAGACACCATTTTAGCATCATTTCTGCGGATTAGGTTAGCTTCGTCTCTCAAATCTTGACTGCAAGCGGAATTATCTTTCGTTATTTCTGACAATTCGAGATACCAGTCGGATAGTTCGCTGTAAGTAATAGTTCGGAGCCATTTTTGCGTTTCTTTGAGGGCTAGTGCCGGATGTAACTTATTTTGGCAACGCTGTTCGTTCAGAATTTCATAGAATCGAATCATCATTAAGGCGGTAGAAATCTCATCAACTATCCAGAGAGTGCTGAGGGCATAAACAGCACCCGCCGCTAAAAAGCTGCTGGCTAAACCGACAAATTCATCTATCAGTTCTTCTTTTCCTGTTATCCCTGTTTCGCAAGCGGAAAGGCAGACTAAATAATAGCTTTTTAAATCGAATTTGGCGATTTCTTGTGAAGTTAGGGGCTGTTTGTTTTTCAGGATTAACGCTGACTGGGACGGCTGTTTTGTGTTGTGGTAGGCGTGACCTGTAAAATGGAATATGTCAGCAGCTTGTTGCAGAGCTTCTTTAAGATTGTTTTTGGTAGCTTGTGAACTGGAGATGGTATTGCAGTTAAGGTGAAAATTCGCGATCGCGGGCGCTTCTATTTCAGCAAAAAGTAATGGATCTGGGCTTTCTACCAACAGCAGAGACATTGAAGGTGAGGGTTTTCTGTCTAGTCTGTCTATCCCAACTTGGATGCTGGGCAGATAGGTGATAGTGAAAAGATGATCGGAGAATAAAATGTGCAGCGGCAACAAATGCAAGTCGCGGTGGGGAATTAAGATTAAGTGTTGGATATTGGTGAGGTGGGTGCAAATTTCGGGGATTTTGAGGATGTCAGCGAGTTTTTGCAATTGCGCTGTCATTGATTGCCGCCAGGGATGGGATTCTTTGCTTTGTTCTTTGCTAGTTTTGCCGTAATTTTGATAACTGGTTTTCCAGTTTTTCAGCCATTTTTCTAAACTCTGACTGTTGTCCTTTGGGAATAAGTCGCACAGAGGTGTGGAAATAACTTCAAACTTTTCTAGGGTAATGATAAAAGCAGTCAGGGAAACTGGGCTCAGATGCCAGTAAATAATCGCCGTTTCGGTGGTGTTTGCCAGTAAATCTCGGATTTGGGGATAAGTCGGGCTTTCGGTGCGGTTTTGCCAACCTGCGCGCATCCATTGCAGGCAAAAGTTTTTCCGCAATTCGGCTTTTTCCAGTGCATTTACCTTGTCGCCAGACTCGACGAGGGTATCGACTTCTAAGTGGTAAAGTCCGGCAAATTTGCGCTGGAGTCGCAGTTTTATGTCCGGGTGAGTGTTATCGTCTAAAATTAATTGTTCTAGCAGGATAGTAGCTTCGTTAAGGTACTCGCTGGCTTTGGCATCTCCCAAGCTGCGGCAGACGGTAATTAAATCTTGCAATACTTCTAAATAAGTTTCTGGGATCAGGGGCGACTTCAAGAATTCGCGGGCTTGTTCGTAGCTGGCTTTGGCTTTGTGGAAAAATTCAAAATAACTGGTTGTTTGTTTGCCGTGTTGGTAGTGTGCCTCGCCTTTTTGATGGTGCAATTTGCCGCAAACGAGGCGATAGTCGTGGTTACTGGGCTGATATTTCTGTAAGCCTTCATCCCAGTTTTGAATGGCTTCACTGTAGCGCCCTGAGAGTAAAAATGCCCAACCTCGATTGAACCAAGCTGGGCCGTATTGATCGCTTGTAATTTCTAAGGCTTTCTCGTAGGCTGCGATCGCCTCTCTGTATCGGCCCAAATCCTTTAGGCTACAGCCCAGCCCGTTCCAGGCAGTGTGGTATTTGGGGTGAATTTCTAAGGCTTTTTCGAAGGCTGTGATCGCCTCATTGTTGCGGCCCCAATCATTTAGGGTAGTGCCTAGCCCGTTCCAGGCCTGGTGGCATTTGGGGTGAATTTCTAAGGCTTTCTCGAAGGCTGTGATCGCCCAAGAGTAGCGGTCCAAACCATTTAGGGCATTGCCCAGCCCGTTCCAGACAATGTGGGATTTGGGTTCAATTTCTAAGGCTTTCCCTAAGACTGTGATCGCCTCGTTGTAGTCGCCCAACTCTCCTAGGCTATTGCCCAGTCCGTTCCAGGCTTTGTGGAATTTGGGGTCAATTTCTAAGGCTTTCTCGAAGGCTGTGATCGCCTCTTTATAGCGGCTCAAACCATTTAGGCTAGTGCCCAGACCGTTCCAGGCATCATGGAATTGGGGGTCAATTTCTAAAACTTTCTCGAAGGCTGCGATCGCCTCTTCATGCTGCCCTAAATTTACTAATTCACACCCTAGATCATACCAATGATCAAGCAAAACCTTCTTGTTGCCAGATTGAAGTGCTATTGCTGTGTAATAATTGGTTGTTGCTTCTTGATAACGACCTAATCTATCTAGCACCTTGCTGCGATTAATCCAAGCTTCGTGGAAGTCAGGCTTAATTTCTATAACTTTGTCATAGCAATCAAGTGCGCTTTCTAAATATCCCAATTCATAGCGATCAACTCCTTGGTAAAATAATGCTTCTACCTCTTGACTCATTTCTATCTTTCCCTTGCCAACAATGGAGTAACAATATTTTCATTTCCAACAGATGAATCATCCGCAGGATTCCGATTCAAACTCTCCCCAGCCAACAATTGCCTGCCGATATTGCCAGCAACCTCACTGATTATCCCGCAATTTGCCGCACCCAGCCGCACCATGCGCCTACCCAATTCTAAATTCGTTTCCGGGGATACCAGCAACCTTTCTCCAAATTCTTGCAGCCAATTTTCCCACTCAGCATCTTTGATTTTGCTGGCGACTAAAAAGCCTTGAATTGTGCCGCGACTCCAGCCTTGTTCAACACCCTCTAACAACTCCATGAATTTCTGTTCGTATTCCCCAAAAGAGCGAATCGGAGTTGGCGGTGGGGGTGCTGGTGGTTTGCGTTGCGGGAAAATTTTCCGCCACAGGTTGAGGATTGTTTGCCAGATTTTTTGGATCATTGGCTGGGTTAATAACAGTTGACAGTTGACAGTTGACAGTTGACAGTTGACTGCGTTTATCTTGCCCTTCGACTACGCTCAGGGTGCGGCAGTTGACAGTTTATGTGTTGTTAAAAATTGTCGCAGATTTTGGGGCTGATCTCAATTCCGGTTACGCTCCTTATGATAAAGAGTAAACGGCAGTGCCGTGTCCCTACAATATTATTGCCGGTAGGGACACGGCACGTGCAGTCTCCTAATTTTGGCTGCTAATAATGTGGAAAAAACCCGGTTTCTGGCTACCCGTGAGTCGGTTTCTGGCTACCTGTGAGGGGAAAGAAAGTTATTACGCTTCGGGAGAGCAATCGCAGAGAAGGTAGTGTCAGTCTTCTGTTGGGCGATTAAGGCCAGATCCCCCCTAACCCCCCTTAAGAAGGGGGGGACAAGAGTGTTCTCAAAGTCCCCCTTATTAAGGGGGATTTAGGGGGATCTGGCCTCTGCTATAAACGAGAGATACATCTCAAAGTCCCCCTTCTTAAGGGGGATTTAGGGGGATCTGGCCTCGGATACAACCGAGATTTATCAATGCTTTCTGGCTACTCGTGAGGCTAAGAAACCGGGTTTTTTTCCGAGACTGTTGGTGATACCGATATATTGTGGAAAAAACCCGGTTTCTGGCTACCCATCAGTCGTACCCATTTACAAAACTACTTAATAGTTCATAGGAATTAATGAATTAGTGTCTCCCTTTAAGTTTAAACTAAGAAAAACAGCAAATAAAAGTTTTGCTGTTCAAAAGGGAAGAGATCGGAGAAACTGGCAAACACAAGTTTTTTTCCTAAATTATCATCTTCTCCTTCCCCTTCCCCTTCACTTTGTGTAGGAGGCAATATGAACGAAAATGTCATTAGGGCCACGCGAAACGTTGCAATTGTTGGCCCTTATTTAAGCGGTAAAACCGCACTGCTGGAAAGTTTGCTGTCGGTGACAGGGACGATTACTCGCAAGGGTAATGCTAAGGATGGTAATACGGTAGGTGACAGTTCGCCGGAAGCGCGCGATCGCAAAATGAGCGTCGAAGTCAACAGCGCCACCGCCGAATACGAAAACGTCCGCTTCACATTTCTTGACTGTCCCGGCTCGATCGAATTTGCCCAAGAAACTTATAATGCACTTATCGGTGTCGATGCGGCTGTGATTGTTTGCGAACCCGTTGCCGATCGCACTTTAACCCTCGCGCCACTGTTTAAATTCCTAGATGATTGGGAAATTCCGCACCTAGTTTTCATCAATAAGATCGATCGCGCTTGCACAGACGAAATTACTTGCGGCAGTAACTTCACCGAAGTAATCAACGCGCTCAAATCCGTTTCCAGCAGACCAATTGTACCTCACCAATACCCGATCGGCAAAAACGAACAAATCATCGGTTTCATCGACTTAGTAACCGAACAAGCTTACCACTATCACCCCGGCGCACCCGCAGATCCCGTCCCGCTTCCCGAACACCTCAAAGCACAAGAAAGCGCAGCGCGACAGGAAATGCTCGAAGAATTAGCCAATTTTGACGACCATTTACTCGAAGAATTGCTCGAAGAAATCAATCCCGACGCTGAAGAAATTACCCGCGATTTGAAGATGGAATTAGGCGCTGATTTAATAGTGCCCGTATTCATCGGTATCGCCGAACAAGATTTCGGCGTGCGCCCTCTGCTGGAAGCTTTACTCAAAGAAGCGCCGACACCGGAAACTACAGCAAAACGGCGCGGTTTTATACAAAGTGAAAACAAGGTTCTCGGTCAAATCCTCAAAACCTATTACACGCCTCAAGGAGGCAAGTTATCTTTAGTGAGAATGTGGCGGGGAACCCTCGCAGACGGAGCACTTTTGAACGGGGTTCGAGTTAACGGTTTGTACCGCTTGACAGGTCAACAAACGCAAAGTTTGCAGTCCGTCAGTGCCGGGGAAATTGTCGCTGTGGGCAGGCTGGAAGGCTTGAGAACAGGCGATGTGCTGGGTTCAGACGAATTATTGCCAAAAGCTGAAATCATCTCGCCTGTGTACGCACTGGCGATCGTCCCCGAAAAGCGCAACGATGAAGTTAAACTGAGTTCCGCCTTAGCTAAACTATTAGAAGAAGACCCATCTTTAGTTTGGGAACAGCATGGAGACACCCACGAAGTTATACTTTGGGGTCAAGGTGAAATCCATCTGAAAGTAGCTTTAGATAGGTTGCGTCGCAAGTACAATTTGCCGATGGTAACTCACTTACCACAAGTGCCTTACAAAGAAACCATTCGCAAACCCGCATCATCCATCCACGGGCGCTACAAACACCAAAGCGGCGGACATGGACAGTTTGGCGATGTGTACCTGGATATTACACCCAAGCCTCGCGGAGAAGGTTTCACTTTCACCGACAAAATAGTCGGCGGAGTCGTCCCAAAACAGTATATTCCCGGCGTTGAAGTGGGAGTGCGCGAGTATTTGGATCGCGGCCCGTTGGGTTTTCCCGTGGTAGATGTATCGGTGACTTTGACTAACGGTTCCTATCATTCTGTTGACAGTTCCGAACAAGCTTTTAAGCAGGCGGCGCGGTTGGCGATGCAGTCCGGGAAGGAGAAGGTGATCGGGCTCGGCGGTGACATCGTCGAGTGGATCAGCGGCATCCCCGGGAAGATCGCCAACCTGGGCGTGAGGTTCGCGAACGCCGGCCGCGACCTGTTGCAGGAC